>JBDTCL010000182.1:0-5941 GCA_039923595.1 Antricoccus sp.
AGCGGAACGACGTACAGGTCGCTTACCCTTCGCGACGCCTGGTCCCATTCTGGACGGACACCCATCAGGGCGAGCACTTCGGCGATATCGTCGCCACTGGTGCGCATCGCGCTCGTCCCCCAGACGCTGAGTCCGACCGACTCGGGATAGTCACCGGTGTCGTCAAGGTAACGCTGCACCAGGCTCTCGGCCATCGCCAGTCCGGTCTCCCAGGCCAGCCGGGACGGCACCGCACGAGGGTCAACGGTGTAGAAGTTGCGGCCGGTCGGGAGCACATTGACCAGCCCGCGCAGGGGCGAGCCGGACGGTCCCGCTGGCACGAAGCCGCCGTCGAGCGCGTGCAGGACCGCGTCGAGCTCGTCGGTCGTTCGACTCAGTCGCGGCACCACCTGGGTAGCCGCGAATTCGAGCACCTGTTGCACCACGGGATCATCGTGCAAGTCCTTCGCGGCCTTCGGCGACCATGCGGCCTCCTCCATCCCCTGGACCAGGGCATGCGCCTGTCGCTCAATCTCATCGACGGTGCCGACGGCCTCGGCATTCTCCTTTAGTCCGAGGGCCGCGCGCAGGCCGGGCACCGCGGCGGACTGCCCGCCCCACACCTGGGAGGCGCGCAGGATCGACAGCACCAGGTTGACCCGGGCCTCGCCCGCGGGCGCCTGGCCGAGGATGTGCAACCCGTCGCGAATCTGAGCATCCTTGATCTCACAGAGCCAGCCGTCGACGTTCAGGATGAAGTGGTCGAAGCTTTCGTCGTCCGGGCGTTCCTCCAGGCCGAGGTCGCGGTGCATCTCCGCGGCGTGCATGAGCTGCCAGATCTCGCCGCGAATCGCCGGGAGCTTGGCGGGGTCCATCGCCGCGATGTTCGCGTGCTCGTCGAGCAGTTGCTCCAGCTTTGCGATGTCGCCGTAAGACTCGGCGCGCGCCATCGGCGGGATCAGGTGGTCCACGATGGTCGCGTGAGCCCGCCGCTTGGCCTGGGCTCCCTCGCCAGGGTCGTTGACCAGGAACGGGTAGATCAACGGCATATTCGAGATCGCGGCGTCCGTCGCGCAGTCTGCGGATAGAGCGGCGTTCTTGCCCGGCAGCCACTCCATCGACCCGTGCTTGCCGAGGTGCACGATAGCGTGCGCACCGAAACCGCGTTCGAGCCAGCGGTACGCCGCGAGGTAGTGGTGCGACGGTGCAATGGCGGGGTCGTGGTAGATCGCTACCGGATTCTCACCGAAACCGCGCGGCGGCTGAATCAACAGCACCACGTTGCCGGACGTAATGGTCGCGAGAACGATCGCGCCGTCGTTGTTCACGAACAGGGTTCCCGGCGACTCGCCCCAGGTCTCTACGATGTCCCCCATCAGCTTCGGCGGCACGTCGGTGGTCCAGCAGTCATAGTCGGTCTTGGTGATCCGCACGTGAGCATCAGTGAGCTGGGCGCTGGTCAGCCATTCCTCGTCCTGGCCGCCAGCGGCGATCAGTGCGTGGATCAGGGTGTCGCCAGCGATGGTGTCGTCATCCTCGTCGAGCCCGGGGATCGCGCCTGGTTGGCCGAGGTCATAGCCCTCATCGCGCATTCTGCGGAGCAGCCGGATCGTGGACACCGGTGTGTCGAGTCCGACCGCGTTGCCGACGCGGGAGTGTTTAGTCGGGTATGCCGATAGCATCAGCGCGACTTTGCGCTGAGAGGTGGGGATCTTGCGCAGGCGTGCATGGTTGACCGCGATGCCAGCCACCCGCGCGCAACGCTCGGGATCAGCGACGTACCGCGGCAGGCCGTCTCGATCGATCTCCTTGAAAGAGAACGGCGCAGTGATGATGCGGCCGTCGAACTCGGGGATGGCAATCTGCGTCGCGGAGTCCATCGGAGTCACACCTTCGTCCGAAGCCTCCCACTCCGCTCGACTGCTCGTGAGACAGATCCCTTGCAGGATCGGGATGTCAAGTGCGGCCATCCGCTGCACGTCCCACGCCTCGTCTTCCCCGCCGGCGCTGGCCGTGGCCGGCTGGCTGCCGCCGGCGGCCAGCACGGTGACGATCAGCGCGTCGAGGGTGCCCAAGGCGTCGTACAAAGAATCGGGGGCAGCGCGCAGCGACGAGGAATAGATCGGGACGCCCACCGCTTCGCCGGTTGCGTCGACCGCATCTGCCAAGGTGTGGGCAAAAGCGGTGTTCCCACTCGCCTGATGGGCGCGGTAAAACAGCACACCGACTCGGGGCAGATCGACAGCCGACGGGGCGGTGGAACGTTCCAGGATGCCCCAGGGCGGTATCTCAGAAGGAGCATCGAAACCCTCCCCGGTGAGCAGCACGGTGTCAGAGAGGAAGGCGTGGAGCTGGGCGAGGTTCGCTGGGCCACCCTCGGCGAGGTAACGATGGGCCTCCGCGCAGACGCCGATCGGCACCGACGATATCTCCATCAGTTCGGCGCTGGGCTGCTGCTCACCACCGAGGACCACCATCGGCATCCCGGTGTCCCGGATCCGCGCAAAACCTGAACATAGGTCCTGGGGCGATCCAAGGATGCGGCCGACAACCAAATCAGCACCTTCGATGGTCGCGGCCATCGACTGATGGCCTGGTCTCGCGGGGTTGGCCCAGATGTAGTCAGCGCCCGATGCGCGGGCCGACAGCAGGTCGGTGTCGGAGGTGGACAGCAAAGCGATCTTCATATTGCTCCTCAGGGTTCTCGCCCCTAGTTCGGCGGAGGTCCCGTGGCCAGTGTCTGGCTGAGCCGACCAGGTGGACCCTGGTGCGGCATCACAGTGGCGGAACCGCCCCGGAATTGACCGGGTTCCTGCTCCACGAGACTTTTTCACCTTCACCCTAGTCGAGCGGCTCGCCACCGCACTGTTCGCGCCCCGTCCTGACCAGCGGCCGACAATAGCTCCCAGAGGTGTGCTCTGCAATGATCTGCCGGGCAACGTCCAGAGCAGATCGCCGTTCCCAATCTCGTCAGCCTGGACGGCAACTGGCCATGGTTGCAGCGAGTTGGCAACCTCTGTGGGTGATGAGAACGTCGTCGGCCGCTGGCAAAGGCTGAGTGATTCCTGAGATCTGACCAATACTTTGCATGGACTTCGCGCCACGAGTTATACCGTCATACTTATGGGAGAATTGAGTCCGTGGCATTGGGCGATTGTGGCCGTTGTAGTGATGCTGCTTTTTGGATACAAAAAGCTGCCTGATGCCTCGCGGGCGATTGGTCGATCACTGCGGATCTTCAAGTCTGAGGTCGATGAGTTACACACCTCGAACAAGGCCACGCCGACCACGCCGCCGTCTGTCACTCAAGCAACACCACCGATCACGCAGGTACCGCCGCCCAGCGCGACCCCTGCGACTGCGCCCTTGCCTGCGCCCGTCGCGCCACCGCTCGGCAGGCCCCACGAGCTATAAATACGCGCGGTGCACAATGGCGTGATGACTGAAAATAGCTCATCAACAAGCGCCGCTGCTGGCCCCTGGCGTTCTGCCCAATGGTTCGGTGGTGATGACGCGAACGGCTTCGTCCATCGCTCCTGGATGAAAAATCAGGGCACGCCAGACCGAATGTTTGACGGCCGGCCGGTAATCGGCATTTGCAATACGTTCTCCGACCTCACTCCATGCAACGCGCACTTTCGGGAGATCGCTGAACATGTCAAGCGCGGTGTGCTTGAGGCGGGCGGGTTTCCAGTCGAGTTCCCGGTGATGTCACTCGGTGAGACGCTGATGCGACCGACGACGATGCTCTATCGCAACTTAGCGAGCATGGATGTCGAGGAATCAATTCGCGCCAACCCCATCGACGGCGTGGTGCTGCTCTGCGGCTGCGATAAGACCACGCCTTCATTGCTGATGGGCGCCGCCAGTTGCGATCTACCAACCGTAGTCGTCTCGGGTGGCCCGATGCTGAATGGAAATTATCGCGGCGAACGAATCGGCTCGGGGACCACGGTCTGGGACTGGCGCGAGGATGTTCGAGCCGGAATTATGTCGCCCACCCAGTTTAGAGATGCTGAATCATGCATGTCGCGCTCAATCGGGCACTGCAACACGATGGGAACCGCCTCAACGATGGCGAGCGTCATCGAGGCGCTCGGTGTCGGGATGCCCGGTAACGCTGCGATCCCGGCCGCCGACGCCCGGCGCCGTACCTTGGCACGCGATGCAGGGATGCGCGCGGTCGAGATGGTCGCAGAGGATCTCAAACTTTCAAAAGTACTCACCCGCGAAGCATTCGAAAATGCCATCCGAGTCAACGCGGCCATCGGCGGCTCGACCAATGCGGTCGTGCATCTACTGGCAATAGCCGGGCGCATCGAAGTGCCACTGAGCCTCGACGACATCGACTCAAACGCCCGCGGGATTCCGCTGCTTGTTGATTTGATGCCCTCAGGCCGTTACTTGATGGAGGATTTCTTCTATGCCGGCGCGCTGCCCGCCGTGATTAAAGAATTGGGCGACCGGTTGCATGTCGACGCGATCACCATCAACGGCAAGAGCTTGGGCGAGAACTGTGCCGATGCCGAGGTCTTCAATGACGAGGTCATTCGTACCGTCGACAATCCGGTCCAGCAGAATGCCGGCATCGCGGTGCTGCGCGGAAACCTTGCACCTCAAGGCGCCGTGATCAAGCCGTCAGCGGCGAGCCCGCATTTGCTGCACCATCGTGGGCCTGCCGTCGTCTTCTCATCGATGGATGACTTCATCGCGCGGATCGACGATCCTGATTTGGAGATCGACAAAGAGTCCGTGATCGTGCTGCAGGGCGCGGGTCCGCGCGGCTTCCCGGGAATGCCCGAAGTCGGCAACCTTTCACTGCCTAAGAAACTGCTGAAGCAAGGCGTGCGAGATATGGTCCGTATTTCCGACGCAAGGATGAGCGGGACGGCCTATGGCACGGTCGTGCTGCATGTCGCCCCGGAGGCTGCAGTCGGCGGTCCCCTTGCGCTAGTTCAAAGCGGGGACATGATCGAGCTGGATGTGGAAGCTCGACTTTTGACCCTAGATGTTCCCGAAGCAGAAACTGCGCGCCGACGAAAAGCATGGCAGCCGCCCGCCCCCAAGGCTGAGAGCGGTTACCAGCGGCTCTATATCGATCACGTACTACAAGCGGACCAGGGAGTCGACTTCGACTTCCTGGTAGGTAAGCGCGGTGCAGAGGTCCACGGGCACAACCACTAGGAATGCCGTGTAAATTCAGGTCGTAACGCCCTATTCATGCAGAGTGGGCATGTCATCAATAGACAAGGGAGTCAGATGAAGACCAAAGGTGCATTGCTGCGCGGAGTCGGCAAAGAATGGTCCGTGGAAGAGATCGAACTGGGCGAGCCTCGTCACGGCGAAGTCATGGTCGAGATGGCAGCATCCGGACTGTGTCACTCCGATGAGCATCTGGTGACCGGAGCCTCGCCAATCCCCTCATTCCCGGCAATAGGTGGCCACGAGGGATCCGGCAAAATCATCAAGGTCGGCGAAGGCGTCACTGGCTTAGAGGTCGGCGACCACATCGTCACCGCTTTCATTCCGGCATGTGGCCAATGTCCACCATGTTCCTCAGGACACCAGAACCTCTGCGATCTCGGCGCCAACTTGCTCACTGGACTATCGATCAGTGACGGTAGCTTCCGCATTCAGGCTGGCGACGAGGACGTGATCCCGATGTGCCTACTCGGCACCTTCTCGCCGTACATCACGGTGCATCAGGCCTCGGTCGTCAAGATCGACAAGGACCTGCCGCTGGATGTCGCTTGTCTCGTTGGCTGCGGCGTCACCACCGGTTGGGGTACCGCCGTTCGAGTTGTCGATGTACGTCCAGGCGAAACGGTAGTTGTCATGGGTACCGGCGGCGTGGGCATGAATGCTGTTCAAGGTGCTGCGGCCGCTGGCGCAAAGCGCGTCTTCGCGATTGATCCAGTCGAGTCTAAGCGTGAGAAGGCGATGGATTTCGGCGCGACGCACG
>JBDTCL010000183.1:0-3490 GCA_039923595.1 Antricoccus sp.
TTGCGTGCGGCCGCGTCATGAGGCCGTTCGTCTCGTTGACCTTGGGGCGCGCATTAAGTTAGTGTTAAGTATGGCCGAATCTCGATCTGTTGCACGGTCGACAGCATTAGCGGTCGTCGCCTTCATCGCGGCCCTGGCAATAGTGGTTTTTTTCTGGGCTAAGGCAGAGCTCGACTGGGGACTGGTATTCCTCCCGATTCTCTCACTCTGCGGTGTCGCTGGGTTCACGTTTGTGCTAGCTCGACGAGGCCGATGATCAGCGAGGCAACCAGCTGCCAAGGCAGCCACAGAAACCGATTAGACCGAAGCTGAGCCAGTCATGCTCGGAATAGTTCGCGTTACTTGACTCCATACGATCTGGGATGTTCGAGTCAGCTTGTTGAAATCTCTTGCGAACGACCAATTTGCCCGCCTGCTGCGAGCCCAGCCGGATCATTCGGCACAGATCTGTGCTGCCTGCGCTTCAGATAGCTATTGATGAAAAGCAGGTTAGGGATGAATGCCAACCAGGCGGTGGCGCTGTAGGCATGGTTGAACAGAACCCGAAAGTTGCTGTTATAGAAAGAGTCCAGTAGCGGAACCTGCACCAGAATGAGCAGCGGCAGCCAGATCCGGAAGCTCACCGCGGAGAAGGTGAGCGCGAAGTTGCGGATCATCCAATCCGCGTGCTCCCGATAACGCTTGGCCCTGGCCGCCCGATAACCGGCAATCGCGGTAACCATCCAGAGAATGTCTCCGACGGCGAGACCGGCCGCTGCGATCGGGCCGCCCGTGGCGAGCAGGGCGACCCCAAAACCGGCGATACTTGCTGGAAAGACGCCTGCAAATAGGTACGCCCGGCCGATGTAACGATGCAGTCGTTGATGCCTGCGGATCCGGCGAACGAACTGCAGCGGTCCGAGCGTCAAGGCGACCGATGCAGTCAAAATGTGCGTCATCAATAACGGGTACTGCCAGGGGATGTTGGGGCGTAGTCCGACATTCGAGCTCGAAGGGTCGAAACCGAAATATGTCACTGCCGCGTATCCAACGACGCCGAGGCAGAGGAATGTAATCGCAACAACGCGATATCGATTCTGTCGCCTAGGCGCTGAGGCGGCGGTCTGGTCGCGCTCGTGTGACGCAGCGGATGTATTCAAAGTGTCAATGATATGTGCGTTATTGGTCATATATCTATCATCAACTTCGCGGAGCCGCTCGGCATCCGTCCTCGGTCTATAACTGGAATAGCCCGCCGACCAATGCTCTAGTCGACGGGTGATCCACCCGCTACAACTACTCCTTGGTCATAGGCGAAGACGATCGCCGCTGCACGGTCCCGAACTCCGAGCTTGAGAAAAATGCTGCCGACATGTGACTTTACGGTTGCCTCGCTTACGTTCAGGCTATTCGCGATCTCGCGATTTGCCGCGCCGCGGGCCATTCGGCGCAGTACTTGAATTTCCCGCTCGGTCAGTTCGGTGACTTTGCGTTGCTCGCGGCTCCTCGGCGCGACTGAACGGCGGTATGCGCTGAGAATCCGTGGTGCCACTGCTGGGTCGAACCACGCGCCTCCTGAGGCAACCGCCCGAGTCGCAGCGATGAGGTCTTCGGCGCTCGCGTCCTTCAGAACGAAGCCGGTAGCGCCCGCCTCGATTGCGTCCCAAAGGACCGCATCCTCGCCGAACGTCGTCAACACCAGAACTGGGGGCGGGGCACTCAGTCCCTGTAACTGCCGTGTCGCGGTGATCCCATCCATATTAGGCATCCGGATATCCATTAATACAATATCGAGAGAATTGGCGGTAACGGCATCGCAGACTTGTCCGCCGTGTTCGCATTCGGCGACGATCTCGAAACCATCAGCGGGTGACAGGATGCGCGAGACACCCGCGCGAACGATCGCTTGGTCGTCTGCGAGCAGGACTCGGATCATGAGCCCGCGCGATCCGGAAGCTCAAGCTCGCGGCGCCAACCGGAGCGGATCAGCACCTCGCATCGCACCAGCCAGCCGGTATCAGTGGGACCGTACTGCAGATCCCCACCAACTGCCTCAGCACGTTCACGCATTCCCACGAGTCCGTAATGCCCGCGAAGTTCGGTCCGCGCAGTGGGCGAAGCGGGGCCGTCATTATCGACCTAAAGTACCGCTCTGCGGGAGGTGACAGTGACAGTGACCCGGCTGGTGGCACCTGGAGCATGTTTGCTGACATTTGCTAGAGACTCCTGACAAATCCGGTATAGCGTCAGCCCAACTGCAGGGGTCACCAGTCCAGTGTTGCCGTCGAGGCGATAGCTCACGGCAAGGCCAGCGTCGGCGTAGGTTCGGACCAGGTCCACGATTCGAGTGATGCCCGGTAGTGGAGCTTGCGCGCAGCCGTCGTCCTCGCGGCGCAGCAGATCAACGGTACTTCGCAGATCTTGCATACTCTGGCGGCCCACGTCCTCAGCTGAACGCAGAGCCTCATCTGCGGAGTCAGGATCGCGCCGCAGGACATGTCTCGCGCTCGTCACCTTGCAGCAGAACGGCGGCGAGCCCATGACCAACCAGATCATGTACATCTCGAGCGACCCGCCGACGCTCGTCCAGCACCGCTCGTTCGGCCAGTTCGCTCCGAGCCCGAGCGAGCTCGACGGTCAGAGCCTCCTGGCGCCGAATGGTCCATCCGAGGACGGCTGGATAGATCGTGCCGCCCACCCACGGTGCCCACGAGATCGACGCGAATGGCAGTGCCATCGACAGGACCAATGGCGTCACGACACAGAGCACGATAATCGCGTACGCAAGAAAACGATTGGGCTCCCACCCAACGGCGCACAATGCGAGTACCGACACCAAAAACATGCTCGGTTCCAGTTCCCCTGCCCACTGGGCGATCGGAACGGCAATAAATACCCCGAGCGCGACGAAAGACAACGATATAGCCCATCGATACCACGCGGCAAAGAGCGCAATCGGTACCAGCAGTACCGCGACCCGCCACCAGAACCTCGTGGGGTCGACCACGATAGCGAGGACGCCGAAGATCGCCGCGAGAAACGGTATGAGTCGACGCGCAACACTCAGTTCATGTGTTGACTGCGCAGGATTGAGCTGCATCTTTCGACCGTACGCCGGGCGGCCGCTTAGTCCCTCCGCCCGTAGTAGGACGTAACGCAAGTCTGCAGGATGAAGCGGACGTTAATGTGCTGCGCTCGGGCTGCCATAGAGAAAAGCCGTATGCCTGCCCGATCGCGGGTCACGATGAACAATTTGCGGCGCGGGGTCACTGACCTTGCCGCGCGGGTTCATTGATCGATTTGCACCGCTTCGCTCTCGCGCGACCGGACCTCACCGAGCTCGAAAAGACTATTGGAATAAGCGACGTCATGATCGCCGTAGTTCTCAGGCGCCCGACGACGCACCCGAGCAGCGAGAATGGCGACGAGGCCCCACGCAACGAGCGCGGTCGCCGCCGCGGCGGCAATCACGAGCCCGAGTACGACCAGCACCAACAGAAGAGTGCTGTTG
>JBDTCL010000184.1:0-7467 GCA_039923595.1 Antricoccus sp.
TGCCGATTCGCTGACTACCCAGTGTGTCGACGGATCGTTATGACCGTGGTCGCGCTTGCGCGCTGGATTCTTCCTCGACCGCTGGCGCGGTGAATTGGGCATTGTAAAGATTGAAGTACGGTCCGTGTGCAGCGAGTAATTGCATGTGCGTGCCCTTTTCGACGATCTGACCCGCTTCCATCACGAGGATTACGTCTGCGTCTCGGATGGTCGAGAGTCGATGCGCGATCACGAAACTCGTTCGATCAGTACGAAGTGCTGCCATCGCGTGTTGGACTAGCAATTCGGTACGGGTATCGACAGAGCTGGTCGCTTCGTCGAGAATCAATACCGACGGGCTCGATAAAAATGCTCGAGCGATAGTGATGAGTTGCTTCTCGCCAGCACTGACATTATCGCCTTCTTCGGAGATCAGGGTCGCATAGCCGTCGGGCAAACTACTGACGAATCGATCTACATAGGTCGCCCGAGCTGCTGCAATGATCTCGGCGTCGGTGGCGCCCTCCTTGCCGTAGGCAATGTTGTCTCTAATAGAGCCACCGAAAAGCCAGGTGTCTTGAAGCACCATCCCGGTCCTCGATCGCAGTTGCGCACGAGGGATCTCGCGGATATCGACACCATCAAGGGTGATCGCGCCACTAGAGATCTCATAGAAGCGCATCAACAAATTGACCAGGGTGGTCTTACCTGCCCCAGTCGGACCCACAATGGCGATTGTCTGACCAGGTTCGGCCACCAATGACAGATTCGAGATAAGCACAGTTTCGGGGTCATAGCTAAAGGACACGTTTTCGAACGCGACGCGTCCTTGCTGCTTCGCAGGCGCAGCAACCTGTGGAACATCAGGAACTTGTTCTTGCGCATCAAGCAGCTCAAAGACTCGCTCAGCGGAGGCAACGCCGGATTGCAATAAATTAGCCATCGATGCAACCTGCGTGAGTGGTTGAGTGAATTGACGGGAGTATTGAATGAACGCTTGCACGTCGCCAAGGCTCATCGCGCCGGTTGCTACGCGAATGCCACCGACAACGGCAATCGCCACATAATTGAGATTCCCGATGAACATCATCGACGGCATGATAACGCCCGACATGAATTGGGCGCCAAAACTCGCGCTATACAGTTCGTCGTTCTTTGCAGCGAACGCTGCCTCAACTTCACGCTGACGACCGAATACTTTGACCAATTCGTGACCGGTGAATGCTTCTTCGATATGCGCATTCAGAATCCCAGTATTTCGCCACTGTGCGACGAATTGCTTCTGTGATCGCTTGGCGATCGTCTTGGTCACAAACATCGATAACGGGATCGTGATCAGTGCGATTAGTGCCAGCAGCGGTGAAATTATCAGCATCATCAGCACAACGCCGATCACTGTCAGCAGGGAGTTAAGCAACTGACTCATGGTTTGCTGAAGAGTCTGCGACACGTTATCTATGTCATTGGTGACACGACTAAGAATTTCACCTCGTGGCTGCTTGTCGAAGTATGACAGTGGCAATTTGTTAAGTTTGGTCTCGACATCCTCGCGCATCCGAAAAACGGTCCGTTGTACGACACCGTTGAGCAGGTATCCCTGCACCCAGCTAAAGACCGAACCGAAAGTGTACGCGGCTAAAGCCAGCAACAGCGTCATCCCCAGCGCGCTGAAGTCCATCGACGCGGTGGGTGCAATGGCGAGGTTTCCTAGCAGGTCAGCAAGGCTGGTGTTGCCGCTCGCCCGGGCGCCCGCAATCGCCTGGCTGACCGAGGCGCCACCGAGATTTCGGCCGATGAATCCAGCAAAAATAATGTCGGTTGCGTGACCAATGATTTTTGGACCGAGAACGGTCAGGCTGACTCCCACCATCGCGGCGATCAGAACTGTGATGACCATCAATCGTTCTGGCCGCAGTCGGGCGACCAGGCGCTTCGCGGAGGGTCCAAAGTTTGCCGATTTCTCGTTGGCTTGGGCTGCGGCCATCCACGCCGGTCCACCCTGCCTGCCACCGGGAACATCGGTGCGCGCCGGCGCCTTCGCGCCATCAGCCTTAGGTGCGCTCACAGTGCGGCCTCCTCTGCGCTGAGCTGAGACTCGACGATTTCCCGATAAGTCTGAGACGACTGACGTAGCTCATCATGAGTCCCGACTCCCACCACTCCTCCATTTTCAAGCACGATGATCTGGTCGGCGTCGCGGATAGTTGACACCCGCTGGGCAACTACAATCATCGTGGCAGTACGTGTTTGCGGGGCTAACGCGGCACGTAACCGGGCGTCCGTCCCCAAATCAAGTGCGGAAAACGAGTCATCGAAAAGATAAATATCGGGATCGCGCACGATCGCTCGAGCGATGGCCAGTCGTTGTCGCTGACCGCCGGAAACGTTGGTTCCGCCCTGAGTGATGGGAGCCTCGATTCCACCAGGCATTGCCGTGACGAAGTCCGCGGCCTGCGCGATCCTTAGCGCACGCCACAATTGCTCGTCAGAGGCATCCGGGTTCCCATAGCGCAAGTTGCTTGCTACGGTCCCGCTGAAAAGATAGGGCTTTTGCGGTACCAAACCTATTCGGCTCCATAAGATATCCGGATCGAGCTCACGCACATCAACGCCGCACACCTGCACGGAACCACCAGTGACGTCGAACAGCCGCGAGATCAGGCCCAGCATCGTGGTCTTACCCGCGCCAGTGCTGCCGATGATGGCGGTGGTTTGACCAGGTAGTGCGGTAATCGAGATGTCGTTGAGCACTGGCGCAGCGGCGCCAGGATACTGAAAGGAAGCGTTCTTGATGACCACTGAGCTTGGTCCGACTGGCGCTCGCGGGCACACCGGCGGTGCGACCGTCGTTTGCTTCTCGAGAACCTCGCTAATGCGTTCTGCACAAACGGCAGCCCGGGGGATCATCATCAGCATGAACGTGGCCATCATGACCGACATCAAGATCTGCATGAGATAGATCAAGAATGCAGTCAGTGAACCTATCTGCATATCGCCGTTGTCGATCCGGATGGCGCCAAACCACAGCACTGCGACGCTGGAAGCATTCAACACCAGCATTACCGTCGGAAAGATCAGCGCCATCAGTCGGCCCGCGGCCAGTGCGGTCTCGGTCACCCCAGTATTGACCTCAGCAAACCGCTGCGTTTCCACCGGCTCTCGGACAAATGCGCGCACCACCCGAATACCCGTTATCTGCTCCCGCAGCACCCGATTGACTGAATCAATTCGGGTTTGCATCAGCCGGAACTGCGGCACCATGCGCGCGACGATCAGCCCGATTGCAATCGCTAGCACCGGCACACTCACCAATAGCAACCACGACAACCCGGGATCCTGACGAATAGCCATAAATACGCCACCGACGAGCATGATCGGCGCAGATACCATGATCGTGCACGTCATCACGACGAGCATTTGCACCTGTTGAACGTCGTTGGTGGTGCGGGTGATCAACGATGGCGCCCCGAATGCGTTGAACTCCCGAGCGGAGAACGAGCCCACCCGATGGAAAATTTCGCCACGCAAGTCCCGGCCAAACCCCATGGCGGCCTTTGAACCTAGATAGACCGCCGCTATCGCGCACGCCACTTGAATCAGCGTGATGACAAGCATCCAACCGCCAATACGCAGAATATAGCCAGTGTCGCCCTTTGCGATTCCCGAATCGATGATGTCTGCGTTCAAGGTCGGCAAATAAAGGGACGCGATTGTGCCAGCGAGTTGCAACAGCAAGAGGCCAGCGAGTAGTCCTCTGAATGGCTGGAGGTATTTCCAGCACAACCGCAAGAGCATGAGTTCGCCTTATTCGTTCGTCGCGTTGTGCGCCGGTGTGAGCGCGTTGACCTCGCGCACCAAATCCAACATGGTGCCAAGAGTCTGCAGTTTGGCATCGAGATAGCTTCCAGCACACGTGAGACGCAACGTGTTGACGCCAGCGTCGCGATAGCGAACGAGTCTTTCCCGCACTATCTCTTTGGTGCCGATCAGATTGGTTTTGAGGCCAATCTCGGCTGGTACCGCGTTTGCTGCCGCTTCGCGGTCGCCCTCGAGCCAAAGTCGCTGCACCTCTGCGATCGCCTCGCCGTATCCCTGCCGGCTAAATGCGTCGTTATAGAAATTCTTTTTGGAGGTGCCCATCGCACCGAAGGTGAATGCGTATCCACCTGCGTGTCGACGACTGATTTCCTCGACATCATCTGAAAACTCGGCCGACATCTGAACAGTCAAATCAATATCTTGAATTGATCTGCCCACGGCGGTTGCGGCGTTGGCTATCGGATCGAAAAATACGTCGGCCGATTCTGGAATGAACGAGTTACCGATCCAACCATCAGCGCGCTCTCCGACTAACTTCAGGTTGGCCGGACCCAACGCGGCAATGTAGATCGGCACGTCGACGGGACTGTCCATCGACCGAATACTGCGTCCTTCGCTGTCGGGAAGCGGTAGTTGATAACACTGACCCTGATAATTGAGTTTTTCTCCCTTTGTAATCATCCGTATAATGTCGATCGTTTCCCTTGTACGCTGCACTGGCTTGTCGAACCGGACGCCGTGCCAGCCCTCAATGACCTGTGGCCCACTCGCGCCGAGACCCAGAATGAATCGTCCGCCGGATAACGCTTGCATCGACATCGCGGACATTGCCAACATCGCAGGCGAGCGTGCGCCAAGTGCGGCGATCGCAGTGCCAAGCTTTGCAGACCGCGTGAGACCGGCCAGGTAAGCCAGCGGGGTCAGCGCGTCATAGCCCCATGCCTCGGCACTCCACAGTGATTGCACTCCGAGCTTGTCAGCCTCGACCGCGAAGCTCTCACCATCGGGCCCCTGCGGACGGACATTCACGGCAATCTGCAGCTGGTCATTCACGATGATTTCTCAGCCAACGCCTTAATACCACTGAGAGTCCGGATCATATTTTCTTGGTGCTCGGCTAACCGCTTTTCGATGATCCGCTCTTCCTTATCGGGCCAGCGTTCGATGGCCGCAGTTAGACCGTTGCGACCGGGTCCGATCTGCATCTGCTGGGTGAGTCTCGTACCGACTTCGATTGGCTCGAGAGTGAAGGACCAGATCGCTCCTGGCAGGTCTTCGCCGAGCACACTCCACTCGTAATGTTCCGGTTCACGCAACGATGTCACCTCCGAGTCTGTCGACCAGTCACCGATTGCGGGGTGCACATTATGACCGCGAAACTTGGCGCCGAGTGCAGGTTGCGTGGCGTTGTCCAGCCACTCCGCACCCTTGAACTCGGTGGAATATTGCGCGGCGAGATTAATATCAGTCACCAATCGCCACACCGTCAGGGGTGGGGCGGCAATGTCAAGCTGCGCTGATGTAGTCGGCTTGTCAGCAAATCGCATGGATTGCCCTTCCTCGAATGCTCACCACAATATTACTTGTCCTTGACACGCTTCGAGCCAAGGCGTTCGAGCGTCAATTATCATTACTGTATGACGCAGCGCAAGCCGCCCGGCGTGCAGTTTGAAACGTGGGTCGATAAGCAGATTCGAGAGGCCACCAAGCAGGGAAAATTTGACAACCTGCCAGGTGCGGGCCGACCGCTTGAGGGAATCAGTGGCCCGGACGACGAATTGTGGTGGGTCCATCAGCTGATGCGCCGCGAAGGACTGGTCCACCTGCCACCGAGTCTGCAGTTGCGTAAGGACGCCGAAAGCGCTATCGCCCGAGCTCGCGCGGCAACAACAGTCGATCAGTGCCGCTGCATCATCGAGGCCATCAATATCCAGATTCGCGATGCGATTCGCACTCCGATGAGCGGCCCGCCTCATCAGTTGACGCCATTCAATGTCGCAGCCGAGATCGCCGCTTGGCGCGAAGGTCATCCAGATCAAACTGCGCCGACGGACGCAGCGCAGATTTCGGGAGCGCGCGGGGCCACTAGTCAAACGACACGTAAGCGCCTATTCGGGTGGATTCGCACTCAACGCTAATCGTCGAGTCCAAAAGGCGCCTTCCTCCGCTCGATTTCAAGGCGCAGAAAGCCGGTTTAGAAGTTGATGAAGTGACCGACCGAGCCGTGCACCGCTTCTTTGACTGCCTCACTCAACGTCGGATGTGCGTGCACATTGCGTCCGACCTCGTAGGCAGTCAGGTCCCACTGCTGGGCCAACGTCAACTCGGGCAGCAATTCGGTCACATCCGGGCCGATCATGTGCGCACCCAGGAACTCCCCGTACTTTTTGTCGACCACAATCTTCACAAATCCGACCGCCTCGCCAAGACCATGTGCCTTGCCGTTTGCCATGAACGGGAACTTCGAGACACCCACGTCATAGCCGAGCTCGTTGGCTTGCTCCTCGGTATAGCCGAACGCCGCAACCTGCGGCTGGCAGTATGTTGCTCTTGGGATCATGTCGTAATTGATGGCCATCGTCTGCGCGCCGGCAATCGTTTCGGCCGCGACAATGCCCATCGATTCTGCGGTATGAGCCAACATTGACTTGGCCGTGCAATCACCGATCGCATAAATACCGTCGACATTGGTGTGCATGAACTCGTCAATTGCGATCGCGCCCCGGTCGGTCAGCTCGACTCCGGTGGCATCGAGACCGTAGCCCTCAGTACGCGCCGCGAAGCCGATAGCTTGCATAACCTTATCGGCTTCAAGAGTCGTTGATTCGCCCCCAGCAGCTGGACTGACGACGACCTTAACCACATCGCCGGTTTCTTCGATGGATTCGACTTTGGTGCTGGTCATGACGGTGACCCCAAGCTTTTTATATTGCTTGGCCAGTTCGGCCGAGACGTCTTTGTCCTCAAGCGGAACCATCCGGTCGAGGAATTCGACGATCGTCACCTTGACGCCATAGTTAGTCAGAATGTACGCAAACTCAACGCCAATGGCACCTGCACCCACAATGATCAGGCTGCCAGGCAATTGCTCGGTCATAATCTGCTCTTCGTACGTCACCACCCGGTCGCTGAGATTGACCCCCGGAATCGTTTTGGTGATCGCGCCCGCGGCGATGATGCAGTTATCGAAGGTGAGGGTCTGCTCGCCACCGTCGGTGAGACTGAGCTGCAGCGTTTTGGCGTCGGTGAATGTTCCCCAGCCGTCAAATTCGGTGATCTTGTTCTTCTTCATCAGGAAGTGCACGCCTTTAACACGGCCATCAGCCACCGTGCGGCTGCGTTTGAAGGCAGCCCCAAAGTCGAAACTTGCTTCGCCGCTGATGCCGAAGGTTGCTGCTTCCCTGGTGAAGATATGAGCAAGTTCGGCATTGCGCAGTAATGCTTTCGATGGGATGCAGCCCACATTCAGGCAAACGCCGCCCCAGTATTTCCGCTCAACGATTGCCACCTTCTTGCCCAATTGGGCGGCCCGGATCGCCGCGACGTAGCCGCCGGGGCCAGCACCAAGAACAACAACATCAAAATGAGTCGACATACCCCTAACAATTCCAGATCGCGCGCGACTGCGCCAACCTGGTATCGGTACTAGGCTGATTAGATCGGATGCCC
>JBDTCL010000185.1:0-5386 GCA_039923595.1 Antricoccus sp.
GGTCATTGCCGGGAGTCGGCGAATACACCGCAGCGGCAATCGCCGCTTTTGCCTACCAGGCGAGAGTTGCGGTGGTCGATACCAACGTACGGCGGGTAGTCCACCGGGCCGTGCTCGGCGCGGCAGATGCGGGGGCGAGCACCACGAAGGCCGATGTTGCGCTTGTGGACTCGCTGCTTCCCGCTGAGCCGCACGTCGCGGCCACTGTGTCAATCGCGTTGATGGAGCTCGGCGCCTTGGTGTGCACCGCGAAATCACCCGCCTGCACCGATTGCCCGTTGCGCGACCAATGTGCCTGGATCGCCGCCGGGCGTCCAGAATACGCAGGTCCGCCCAAACGAGCTCAGACCTATGCCGGCACCGATCGTCAGGTCCGGGGCCGGCTGCTTGATGTGCTGCGCGACAACCCGTACCCGGTGCTGAAGGCTGATCTAGACATCGTCTGGCATCTCGATGCGCAACGTGAGCGAGCCCTGGTGAGCTTGCTCGCTGATGGACTCGCCGTACAAAGCGCAGATGGGATGTACGCCCTTCCCTAGCCCCGGTGGAGGCTTAGCGACGCGTCGCAAAAGCCCATGATCGCTAACTACGCCATGCTGAGCAAGTGCGACTGATCTGAGTCCAGAAGCGCGGCATACTTGCCATCTGCCTCGCGAAGCGAGTCATGTGAACCGATCTCGATCACCTTGCCGTGACTTAGTACCGCAATCTGATCAGCGTTGCGGATCGTCGAGAGTCGATGCGCGATAGTGATCGTTGTTCGGCCATGACTGACGGTATCGAGAGCACGTTGCACCGCCCGCTCGGTCTGATTGTCAAGGGCACTTGTCGCCTCATCGAGAACGAGCACGCGCGGGTCACGAAGGAGTGTCCGGGCAATTGCAATGCGCTGCTTTTCACCACCCGAGAACCGATAGCCTCGCGCGCCGACCATCGTGTCGTAACCGTCAGGTAGATCGATTATCAACTCATGCACCTGCGCCGCGCGAGCCGCATTTTCGATCTCCGCATCGGTCGCTTCTGGTTTGGCTTATCGCAGATTTTCCCGAACCGTGGTGTGCAACAGGTAGGTCTCTTGAGAGACCACGCCCACGAGTCTGCTGACATCAGTCAGCGTCATATCGCGGATGTCAATGCCATCGATCGTGACTGCGCCGACGGTCGGATCTTGCAGACGTGCGACCAGACCGGCGAGCGTCGATTTGCCCGATCCGGTCTCGCCCACCAACGCGAGGGACGTTCCTGCGGGAACGTCTAGGTCGATTCCCGCCAGGGCAAGGCGATCAGCATCGGGATAACGAAAGTCAACCCGCTCGATTCGGACATGACCGGCCGCCGATTTGGTATCAATAGTCACCGGATTGACTGGGTCGTCAATCTCAACCGGAAGGTCGATATATTCGAAGATCCGGCTAAAGAGTGCCATCGATGCGGTGACTTGGATGCCGACGTTGAGTACGCCCATCAGTGGACGGAATAACCCAGCTTGCAGTCCGGTGAAGGCGACCAGCGTACCGATCGTCATTCCGTGCGAGGTCGCCGGGAGTCCCGCAATCAGGTACAACATCGCTGGTATAGCAGCGAAAACGATGCTCATCGTTGCCATCCGCCAGCGGCCCGCAAGCTGTGACCGTACCTCAAGTTCAACAAGCTCAGCCGAGGTGACAGCGAATCGTTCGGACAGCGCTGGCCCGGTACCGAGCGTTTTACTGAGCAGCACCCCGCTGGCCGAAAGCGATTCCTCGACCTGCACCTGCAAATCGGCAAGGGCTCGCTGAGTGCGCGTGGTGATATTGCGGCGCATCCGAGATACCTTGCGGGTGGTCCAAATCGCCGGTGGCAGCACGATCAGCGATAAAAGCGACAATTGCCAAGACAGTGCCACCATCGCTACTGCTGTTCCGATTGCGGTCGTTACGTTGGAAGCTACCGATGTCGCTGAGTTGGTGACCACCGTTTGCATACCGGCAATGTCATTGGTCAACCGTGATTGCACATCACCGCCGCGAGTCTTAGTGAAGAAGCTCAACGGTTGACGTTGCAAATGGGTGAATAGGTCACTGCGCAGCCGGTTCATCACGTGCTGACCGACGAGTGTTGATTGCCAGGTCTGAAACACCCCGAAGATCGATGAGATGACGGTGACCGCGAGCATGCCGCCGACCAGCCAGAGCAACATTGGTACGTCGTGATCTGGGACGGCATGATCAATCAGGGCCTTGGTAATAAACGGCGTCGCCAGACCCACGATCGCCGTTGCAACGATGAGCACCATGACCACACTGAGTGCCATGCGATGTGGTTTAAACAGTGCCGCCACCCGGCGGAAACTCACCGGGTGTTCATGAAGCTGCTCGAGATCGCGCGGGTCTTTCTTTGACCCCATCGCACCCGGACCACGGCCACGCATGAGTGCCGCTCCGCTCACGGCGCCCGTAGGGTTTAAGGATCTGTTTTCCCCTGCCATCACGCATCACACTTTCTGCTAAATCTGAGATCGAACGATGCTGAGGTTACCACACTATGTGGTAGCGAGGCTATCGAGGTACGCTTGAGTCATGCATAGCTTCGACGCTGATCGCCCAGGTGACCTCATCATGATGGTGACCCGCGCGATGCGACGCGGATTTATCGACTCACTCGAGCCGATCGGGATATCGCCACACCAAGCGCGGGCGCTGCGAGCGATCACCCAAGGCGCCGAGCAAGATGAACTGCGGTTATCAGATATTGCCGACAGACTTCGGATCGCCCCGCGATCAGCCACTGAAGTCGTTGATGCGCTGGAGGAAAAGGGACTCGTTGAGCGCTGCCCGAGCCCATCGGACCGGCGAGCGGTGTGCGTCAACGTGACCGCCGCGGGATCTGACTTGATTGATCAGATCGAATCGACCCGCGCCGACCGAGCAGATCAAATCCTCGGACCGCTCGATGACAATGAACGTACTGAACTGGTAAGGCTGCTGCGCAAAGCACTCGGATCTGAGGAACGTTAACGCCCAGGCGACCTGCACCGAGCTGAGCCGGAGGAGTCGCGGAAGTTCTAGGCAGATCGCCGAAGATGTCGGTGGCTTATGCCATCATCTGCACATGATGGATCATTTTGGAATTGGCTGTACTGATCTCGATGAAGCCAAGCGCTTCTACGACCGCGTGCTCGCCACCCTCGGCGCGAAACGGGTCATGGACTTCGGCGTCGCGGTGGGCTATGGCACCGGGGACACCGCGCAGTTCTGGATATCGTCCGGCGCGACCGGACCTAACCGAGAAATGCACGTCGCCTTCACCGCATCGGGCGCACCGATGGTGCGTGCTTTTTACGATGCCGCGATCGAGGCGGGCGCAGAATCTTTGCACGAGCCGCGGCTGTGGCCGGAGTACCACCCCGGCTATTACGGTGCGTTCGTGCGAGACCCGGACGGCAATAACGTCGAAGCTGTCTGTCATACCGCGACCGAGTAGTAATCAGTGCGGCTACTGAAAGCCGCCCTTGCGCATCAGTACCCGCAGCATCGTTTCGTCTGAGCCGCCGGCGATTCGGGTCAGGCGCGAGTCACGGTAGGCGCGGCCAGTCCACCCTTCCTCGACATAGCCCATCCCGCCATGCATCTGAACACACCAGTCAACAACCTTTTGGCTGAGCCGACCCGCAGTGAGCTTGGCGATCGATGCCTCCTTGCTGATGTCCTCGTCATTCTTGATCATCTCGCATACATGCTGGTTGTAAACCCGAAGAAGATCGATTTCGGCAGAAAGCTCAGCCATTTTGTAGCCCCAGTACTGCATTGACATCAGCGAGCCGCCGAACATCTTGCGTTCGCGAGCGTAATCGCGAGTCATCTGCAAGTAGTGATCACATTTGGCCGGGATACCAAAGGCCGCCCACATTCGCTCAATATCAAATTGCGCCATCTGCTGCTGGAAACCGCGATCAATCTCGCCGATCGTATTTGCCACTGGCACCCGCATATCGTCAAAGGCCAGCACACCGGTATCGGATGCGCGCATCCCAAGTTTATCTATCTTGCGCGCAACGGAGAACCCGGGAGTGCTGGTCGGCACGATGATCTGACTACAACCGCGATAACCACCCTCATCGTTAGTACGCGCGAGCAGACAAAGCCAGTCAGCTTGAAGAGAGTTGGTAATCCACATTTTTGAGCCGTTGATAACCCAGTCGTCACCGTCGCGCACTGCCCTAGTCCGGATACTGGCGACATCTGATCCGGCCTCCGGCTCAGAGACCGCGATAGCGGCGACCATCGCTCCTTCCATCGCTGGCTTGAGATATTGCATTTTTTGCTCGTGAGTGCCATACCGGTGCAGTGACGGCGTTGCCATTTGTACGTGGGAACCGAAGGCCATCGGGAACGAGCCATGCTGAGCGCGGCCGACTTCCTCGGCAAGGATCATCATGTAGGTCGGGTCATCCTCACCCTGACCGCCGTACTCTTCGTCGTAGTTCAGGCCCATCATTCCGACTTCGGCCGCCTTCGCGAAAAGCTTGTGCAGCGGCATCATGCCGGCCGACTCCCATTCCTCGATATTGGGATTAATCTCCCGATCGACGAATGTGCGGACGCTCTGCCGAAAGTCGTTTTGCTCAGCGGTGAACTTCATGCGACTGGTGCTCCTTTAGCGGACGGATTACTCATTCTATTTAATCCTGCGCATCGCCGGAAGCACCACCGCGCTCTCGTCGCGCTTCAGGCATTGTTAGGTCGTGCTCAACTCGGCGGCCCGTTTCCAATTCGACATGAGCGATCGGTTCGCGACGAACTATCGACGACTTGGACGAGCGATGTGCGATCGAGCCGAATCCGCCCGGTTCGCAGCGACCAGGTCAGAATTGTGCTCAGGAGCGCCTAGGGTAGTCCTCATGCCGGCCGACCAGCCCACTATCCTCGCGACCTCCGGCGGCTACCGTCCTGGGCACCGAACCCAGATCGAGTTCAACTCGCTCGTACACCACGCCGTAGAGCCTTCGGGCACCACCAACACGCCCCTAGCGACCCACCTCGGAACAGCTTCTGGTGACCAGCGCTGGTTCAACGCTCACCTCTCCGAAGCCGCTGCTATCGCCGGATGCGACCTCACCCACCTCAACCTGTTCCCGATGCCTAGCGTCGAGACCTTGAGTCACACCTCCTCGCACAGGACGTGGTGTGGGTTAACGGCGGCTCGGTGCAAACTTGCTCGCGGTTTGGCGAGTACACGATCTGGACCAGATCTTCCGCCGTGTCTGGCAGGCGGGCGTCGTCCTTGCAGGCGTCTCGGCCGGCTCGATCTGTTGGTACACCGGCGGCACCACCGACTCGTTCGGGCCGCCTGCTTGGGCCCCGACTGCCCTGCAAACAACAGCTCTAGCCGCACCCACTGCTCTATA
>JBDTCL010000186.1:0-8803 GCA_039923595.1 Antricoccus sp.
TGCGGCAATTGCTTCTTGCGGCTTGGCATTGGCGATCGCCAGCAGCACCCCGGGCAGACCGAGTGCGCCAGCCATGAGCGACAGTGATGGAGCTCCTGGATAGATCAAGCCGTCGTAGGTGGCCACCTCGTGCAGTAATCGGTTCGCATCGCCACTGGAGTCTTTAAGCCCCACGATCGGCAACTGGGCGAGCATGTCGACCTCGATGCCGGGCGGGCTTTGCAATGGAAAGTGATAGGCCAGCATGGGTGTTTGTCCGGCAACGGCGGCGACCGCGGCGTAATAGGCACGTGGATCAGGCACCCGCGGCGGTGATAGCACGAGTACGGCAGCTGCACCGCTTTCGATGCAAGCCGCAGTTTGTTCGGCTGCCTGCGCACCGCTCGGTGCCCCGGTTCCGGCGATCACCGGTACATCGGTAGCGGCACTGATCGAGGCGACCAGTTGGGCACGCTCGGACGTGCTTAAAGTAGCGGCCTCACCGGTCGTGCCACCGATCAGAATCGATGAGATTCCTTCTCCGACCAGACGTATCGCCAGCTTGGTGGTTGCTTCGATATCGACGCGTAGGTCGTCGTGGAAGACCGTGATGAGTGCGACGCCGACGCCGGTGAAAATCGGATTCATGATTCTCATTCTGCGCGCTGCCAAGGGCTAGGTCGGCGCGGGGTCCAGACGAGTCCGCTAAATTAATGCTCATGCAGCGACGTGTCATATTCTTTGAACTCAACGAAGTGCCCTGGCGAATCGTTGACGAGTACGTGCAATCGCACCCCGATTCGCATCTCGCGCGGATCTTGCCGACTTCTCGGCAATATACGTCGATGACCGCTGATCGAGGACATTTGTCGCCATGGACGACGTGGCCCACGGTGCACCGCGGCGTTAACAACGAGCACCACCTGATCGGCGCGTTCGGGCAGGACCGCACTGAGGTCGACAAGGAGTACCCGCCGCTTTGGGAAATGTTGCGCGGGCACGGTGTCTCGGTGGGGATTTGCGGCACGCTGCATACCCATCCGACACCACCTGATATTGAGGCATACTCCTTCTTCCTGCCTGATACCTTCGCATCGGACTCCCGGGCGTTTCCAGATGAGCTGGAGACATTCCAAGCTTTTAACCTCAAGATGGCCCGCGAATCTGCGCGCAATGTCGATACCGGCGTGCCCCTCGGCGATGCGTTGAAGGTTCTGCGAAAGTCGCCAGCGATCGGTATCAGGCCCGCGACATATGCGGCCCTAGCAGCGCAGTTAGTAGCCGAGCGTCGCAAGCCATGGCTATCGACTCGGCGCCGCACATTTCAAGCCGTGCTTGCCTTTGACCTGTTCATGAAGCAACTCGCACAGCGTCGACCGTCCTTTAGCTCCTTCTTTTCCAACCATGTCGCCTCGGCGATGCATCGTTACTGGGCCGCTAGCTATCCGCAGGACTACCAAGACTTAGGGCTCGGCGCGGACTGGATGGACAAGTACCGCGACGAGGTGCCGTGGGCGATGGACCAAGCCGACGCCATGATCGGCCGCCTGGCGAAGTTCTGCGAGGACCGTCCGGAGTTTCAGCTCTGGATCGTCTCAAGCATGGGCCAGGGCGCAACAAAGGCCCAGCCGTTGGAAACCCAGCTTTATCTGAACGACGTTGCCGCGTTCGCTGCAGCACTCGGGCTGCCACACGATCACGGGTGGGAAATTCGCCCGGCAATGCTGCCACAGCGAAATGTCCGAATCGATCAGCAGTACGTCGAGCAATTTGAGGCGGGTCTGCGGTCGATAACGATCGGTGCGAACCCGCTTACCTACAAACGAGACGGCGAATTCTTCTCGGTCGATTTTGGTCAAGCGAATTTGCACAATCAGCCAGATGCGCTGCAGGTACATGGCCAGACCCGGTCATTGAGCGACTACGGATTGCAGATTGTGGAGATTGAAGATCGCTCAGATACCACCGCTTACCACATTCCGCAGGGCATTCTCTGCGTTTTCGATCCACAGGATCTCACCGCCAAGAGCGTGACGCGCCCGGAAGTATCGGTATTGCAGATCGCACCGACGTTGCTCGAGTATTTCGCGCTAACCCCGCCGGAATATATGCAACGTCCGACCGAGTTGACCGAGGTCTTCTCACCACTGTGATGATGGCGTCATCGCCCGCCGCACGACTGCGAGGCGGTGAGCGTGCTGGTGAGCGCACGGCCACTTAGAATGGCGGCATGACCTCAACGAGCCCGTCCACCGCGCTGCCAGAAAACCCCACCCTGGACGGCGTGGAAGCAAAGATGGTCAGTCGGTGGGCAAAAGAGCGCACTTACGCCTTTGATCGCAGCGCTGAGCGGGCGAATGTGTTCGCGATCGATACCCCGCCCCCGACCGCGTCGGGATCGCTGCATGTCGGGCACGTTTTCTCCTATACGCACACAGATACCATTGCGCGATTCTGGCGGATGCGCGGCAAATCGGTGTTTTACCCGATCGGCTGGGATGACAACGGACTGCCCACCGAGCGCCGCGTGCAGAATTATTACGGTGTGCGATGTGACCCGTCAGTGGCCTACGATCCATCATTTGAGCCTCCGGAAAAACCCGGCAAACAGGAAATTCCGATCTCCCGCCGCAACTTTATCGATTTGTGTCACGAGCTGACGCTCATCGACGAGCGGACATTCGAGGACCTGTTCCGCACGCTTGGAATGTCATTCGATTGGGACTATCAATACCGAACTATTGATGATGACTCGCGCGCAACGTCGCAAAAGGCATTTCTGCGAAATGTCTCCCGCGGAGAGGCATACAACCAGCAGGCACCCACGCTGTGGGATATTACCTTCCGCACCGCGGTTGCCCAGGCTGAACTCGAGGAGCGCGAACGTCCGGGGGCTTATCACCGTATTGCCTTCGCGCGCCCAAATGGCGATCCGGTCGTGATCGACACCACGCGTCCGGAGTTGTTGGCCGCCTGCGTCGCGCTCGTCGCGCACCCGAGCGATGAGCGGTACCAGCGGTTATTTGGCAGCACGGTCACGACGCCGCTATTTGGCGTCGAGGTTCCGGTCCTCGCCCACGAACTCGCAGACCCGCAAAAAGGATCCGGCATTGCGATGATCTGCACGTGGGGAGACACCACCGACGTCACCTGGTGGCGTGAGCTGAACCTGCCGACCCGCGCGATCATCGGCCGCGAGGGCCGCGTCGTTGCTGAGCCGCCCGAGGTAATTACCTCGGCCGAGGGTCGGGAGCGGTATTCCCAGCTCGCTGGGAAGACAGTATTCGCAGCCAAGGAGCTCGTGGTGCAAATGCTGCGCGAATGCGGTGCACTGGAATCTGAGCCGCGGCCAATCAATCACCCGGTCAAGTTTTATGAGCGGGGAGAACGACCCTTAGAGATCGTTTCAACGCGCCAGTGGTACGTGCGCAACGGGGGCCGCGACAGCGAGATTCGCGATCGGATGCTAGCCCGCGGTGAGGAGTTGGAATGGATTCCGGCGCATATGCGCCATCGGTACGCCAACTGGGTGCAAGGACTGGCAGGAGACTGGCTAATTAGCCGGCAACGATATTTCGGAATCGCGCTCCCGCTGTGGTATCGCCTCGACGCCGACGGTGAACCGCAGTACGACACGCCGATCATCCCCGCCGAAGCGTCATTGCCGATCGATCCGGCCAGCGACGTGCCGCCCGGTTTCGAGCAGTCGCAGCGCGACCAGCCCGGCGGTTTCGCTGGCGACCCTGATGTGATGGATACGTGGGCCACATCGTCGCTGACTCCGTATATCGCCAGTCGATGGGAGCGCGACCCCGACCTATTTGATCGAGTTTTTCCTATGGATTTGCGCCCGCAAGGGCACGACATCATCCGTACCTGGCTATTTTCTACCGTGGTGCGAGCAGATCTAGAAAGTGGCACCTTGCCGTGGAAGACCGCTGGTGTATCCGGTTGGATACTCGATCCAGATCGTAAAAAAATGTCGAAATCCAAGGGCAATACGGTGACACCGATCGGCTTGTTGAGCGAGTATGGCAGCGACGCGGTGCGGCATTGGGCGGCCTCGGGGAGGCCCGGCACCGACATCGCTTTCGACCCTCAGCAGATGAAGATCGGGCGGCGGCTCGCGACAAAACTACTGAATGCCTCGAAGTTTGCCCTCGGTACCGGGGCCAGTGCGGACGATGCGACCAACCCGGTAACCGAACCGCTCGATCGTGCAATGCTTTCGGCGTTAGCCGACGTGGTCGAGGCAGCGACGCGAGCGTTTGAGCAATTCAACTACACGGTCGCACTTGAGCGCACCGAAACATTCTTCTGGTCTTTCTGTGACAACTACGTGGAGCTGGTAAAGGCCCGCGCATATGGCGAGGGGACAGGTGCCGAATCAGCGAGAAGTGCCCTTTCGCAGGCGTTGTCCGTGATTTTGCGGTTGTTCGCGCCGATCATTCCTTTCGTCACCGAAGAGGTGTGGTCCTGGTGGCAGGATGGCTCGGTGCACCTGCAGAACTGGCCGCAGTCCGACGAGCTTCGACAGTCAACTGTTGACCCGCGGGCGCTGCCGGTCGCGATTGAAGCAATAGCGGCGATCCGCAAGGCAAAGTCCGAGGCTAAGGTCAAAGGATCGGCAGAGGTGGCCGGTGTCGTCGCGACCCTGCCAGCAGATCGAGCCGATGTGCTTCGTCTAGTTCAAGATGATGTCGCTGCCGCTGGGCGCGCATCGACATTCACAATTAATGAGGCTGACATCGAGCCGCAGTACGTAATCGAGCTGGTATGAACGACGAGCTAAGTCCTAAGCAGGTCGAAAGAGAACTGCTCGCACGGTGGCCGGAGACTCGGATCGAGCCGTCACTGGTTCGGATGCACGCTCTGATGGATCTGCTTGGCGAACCCCAGCGGGCGTACCCCGTCATTCATATCACGGGGACGAACGGCAAATCGTCCACAGCGCGGATGATCGATGAGTTGCTTCGGTCTTTCGGCGTGCGCACTGGCAGGTTCACCTCACCGCATTTGAGCAGCATTCGGGAGCGGATTTCCTTTGATGGCGAGCCGATCTCGGAGGCCCGCTTCTTGCGGACCTATCAGGAGATAAAGCCTTATCTCGAGCTGGTCGACCGAGGCACCGGAGTGCCTGAAGATGCCCAACACGTACCGGTGTCGTTCTTTGAGGCGATGACGGCAATGGCGTACGCAGCGTTTGCTGATGCCCCGGTTGATGTCGCGATCGTGGAAGTCGGCCTCGGCGGCGCATGGGATGCAACGAATGTGGCCGATGGCAAGATTGCCGTGATCACGCCCATCGGTATCGATCACGCGCACCTGCTGGGTGCCACCACCACCGAAATCGCAATCGAGAAGTCGGGCATCATCAAACCGGATTCCACCAGCGTCATGGCACCCCAAGAACCGGATGTGGCAAAAATCCTGATTGAGAAGGCGGCGGCTGTCGGCTCGGTGATCGCCCGCGCTGGCGTGGAGTTCGCGGTGGTTGATCGACAGATTGCGGTCGGCGGCCAAGTTTTGGCGATCCAAGGACTGAATGGGACCTACGAGAATCTCTATTTCCCGCTTTTCGGTGCTCATCAAGCTGAGAATGCCGCACTCGCGCTCGCGACAACCGAGGCGTTGCTAGCTCCCGGCGACGGACGGCCGTTGAACCCTGAACTGGTAGAAGCTGCCGTTGCCGCGATGTCCTCGCCCGGACGCCTTGAGATTGTCCGAACATCGCCGACCATCATCATCGATGCTGCGCACAACCCGCACGGTATGCAAGCGAGCATCGCCGCCCTCGCTGATGGCTTTGATTTTTCCCGGCTCATCGGGGTATTTGCCGCATCCTCGGATAAGGATGTGCGCGGGATGCTGGATCTGCTTGAACCGGTACTGGACGAGATCGTGATTACCCGCAATAACAGCGCTCGTTCGAGTGATATTGATGGTTTGGCGCGGATCGCTGTGGAGTACTTCGGCGTCGATCGGGTAAGCGCGTACGCTGCGCTGCCGGAGGCGATCGAGGCCGCCGTGACGCTGAGCGAGGATGGCGATCATCTCAGTGGCGCGGGGGTGCTGATCACGGGCTCGGTTTATACCGCCGGTGACGCGCGATTGCTATTGGTCTCCGACCGTCCGAAACCATGGGAAGAGCCGCTATGACACGCGATTTGCCCCCGGTCGACAAAGGACGACTGGCCACCCAGTTTCGTGGGATCTACTCAGCATTGTTATTGCTGGAGGCATTCGTTGTGCTGCTGGTTCCCGCCGCAGTCGCGAAGTTCGGTGCTGGTCTGACCTGGCCACGAATTGTCGGCATCGCGCTGGTGGTCGTAGCGCTGGTCGCGCTCTGTGCGTTCATCAAGAAGCCGTGGGCGATCAAGGCGGGCTGGGTATTGCAGGTTTGCGTGGTTGCCATGGGAATCTGGGTGTGGGCGATGTACATCCTGGGTGCCGTCTTCGCCGCGCTGTGGTATTTCGCTGGGACCATTTACCGCGACTTACAAAAACGCCCAGACCCGCCGCCGGTCGAGTGACTCGATCAAGGGTGTCCGATGGCCAAGATGCGCAGCAATGGCGCAAGGAGCTGGCGTGCAAGATTCACCCGATCGGATTAGCGCGCGGTTGGCGGTATCCACCATCGCGGCTCCAATGTGGCCGGTGTCCGGCGTCGAACTGGGTTCCGGCGCCTGTAGTGCTGGTTCATCGGTGGGTTTCCGATCGCCAAGGCAGTACGATCGAGCAACTCGATGACCAACGGTGACCTCATGGTGCTCATCGAGGATGGCGGCATCATTGCGATGCCGCAACCACGCTCCTTGGGCACGTCTTTGCACGGACCAGCCGGCGCCTCAGACGCCGCCCGTCGACCGGTGTCGCATACCGAGCTGATGGCTTTGCTGCCGACCCTCCTACCGTCGGTGCTCGGATGAGCCCTCACGGCCGCCAGGACGACCCGCCCCCTTACGCGTGGCTCGACGACCCGGCCCAACCGTTCAGCCCGGTTGGTATCAGCACCACGCTTGTCCTGGGCGGCATCCTGAGCAGCTTGGGTGTGCTCGGTCTGGCCTACGGGGCGTTCGGCGGCCCCGATGCTCGCGCAGCTCGGAGTGGGCGTCTGTTTCGCGATTATCGGAGTTGTTGTGGTGCGGATGGGTGTGGCCCGGCGGGGTTGGCGCCGTCGCCATCCGGGCGTCGACCCGCTGACCGCAGCGAAAGAAGCGAGTGCGAACGTCGGCTCGCCGTTCGGTGACAACTCGAGGACGGCGCGCGTCGGCCGCTGGGTGCTGGTCGCAGTGTGCGCTGCGGTCGTGTTCGTCTGCGTGGGGTCGCTCATTCGAATCGTGACGGGTACGTCTCAGGGGAGCGTCGGCGCCGTCATCATCATTGTGGCGCTGGGTCTGCTGACCGCCGCGGTCGGCGTTATGAGCCTGCGACGCTCGACGACCACACCCTCTGACGACGCCTGAGCTCAACCGCTGGCTGGGCCGAACCAGATCGGCCGAACCCGCTGACCGAATCCGAACCGAAGCCGGTTGTTTCATGCAGAAAGTCCAGGCCAACTGGCCTGGACTCTCTGCACCGCCCCCGGTGCGGCTTACTGGTCGGCGATGCCGTCTTCGTTGTAATCAGTTATAACAGTGTCGGTGTATAGATCGCCATTGGTGTCGACTTCGTACACGTCATTGATGCCGTCGCCGTCGGTGTCGTAGCCGACGGCATCGGCCTGTCCGTCACCGTTGATGTCGTAATAAGTCACGCCACCACTTGCTGCCGGTGCTGCTGTCGCTGCTGTTGCTGCGCCTGCACCGCTGTCGTATTGGTTGGCATATGGGGTCGCTGAACCGTTGTCGGCGACGCCGTCCTCGTTGTAGTCGGTGACAGTGGTGTCGGTGTAATTGTCGCCGTTGGTGTCAATGTTGTAGACGTCGTTGATGCCGTCGCCGTTGGTGTCGTAGCCGACGGTGTCGGCGACGCCGTCGCCGTTGGTGTCGTAGTTGGTGCCGCCGTCGGGAGTGATGTCGCCGGCTTGGTAGTAGGTCGCATCGCCTGGCGCTGCCGGGTCAACCGCGGCGGTGCCGCCGTAGCCATCAGCGACGCCGTCCTCGTTGTAATCGGTCACGATGGTGTCGGCGTACTGGTCGCCGTTGGTGTCGATCTCATAGGTGTCGTTGATGCCGTCGCCGTTGGTGTCATAGCCGACCGAGTCAGCAACGCCGTTTCCGTCAGTGTCGTAATAGTCCATGATGTGCTCCCTGTCAGGTTGTGCTCGAGAAACGCTTAGGTGATTACTTTTAGTGACGCTGACCGGTATATATGGCTGGTTCAGCCGGTAAAGCGGTACTGCAGGATGGACGCAGGAAAGGACGATCTCGGTTCCACTATTTACCAAAATTCATTTGTAGTGATCTCAGTGTGAGCCGTCGCCTCGGGATGCACAACAGCTAACCCGACGTAACTGCGTACCGAGGCCGGTGCGGTGCGCCTTGCCGCACCGTGTAGTAAAGGACTAGTCGATAACGGAGGTAGCAATGCAGCTACAGGGTAAGTTCCAGGGCAAAATCGCGTTGGTGACTGGTGGCAGCCGTGGCATGGGCCGGGAAATGGTCCGGGCTTTCGCCGCTGAAGGCGCCGATGTGGTCATCGCGAGCCGCAAACTAGCCAATTGCCAGCAGGTCGCAGACGAGGTAACGACCCAATACGGCATTCGAGCGCTGCCGGTGGAAGTCAACGTCAGCGACTGGGATGCGTGCGGTGCGCTGGTCGATCAGGTCTACGACAAGTTCGGGCAGATTGACATTCTGGTCAATAACGCCGGCCTTTCGCC
>JBDTCL010000187.1:0-13174 GCA_039923595.1 Antricoccus sp.
TGACGTCGATGCCGGCACCTACCCAGTCATTCACCGCCTACGAGACGGACTGACCGAAAACCAGTTCGACGAAGAATTCGCTGCCGGACTACAAATCCTGCTCGACCGCGTCGAACAACAACTGCACGCCTAAGGACCAAGCAGGCATCGCTTACCTCTGATGAACGCCACCTCGGTAGCTCGATGAACCGCGACGTGATCGACATGCATGATCGCTTCGAAAGGCGTCGGTGTGGATTATGACGACGTGGCGAGGATCGGCACCCGATGGCGCCGACCCTCAAGATGAGCAACTAGTGCGGAACTATTTTTCGTCGCCAAGCTTACCGTCAGCGAGATCTCGCGCCTTGTCCACCTGATCGTCGTGGCCGAGTTTGTCCTTGGCCAGATCAGCGCCCTTATCGAGCCCTTTGTCAGTGGTGTCCTCGTTGTCGAGTGCATCTTTGGCCTTATCGGCCATATCGCCTAAACCCATATCAATCACCGTTCCTCGAACCTAGCGACACTGATTAGTGTCGCTGCTTTCATCATCCACAACGAACGTTGAACCGTTGACCGCGCCCATATACGCGGTGCAGACCGATCCGACCGAACCAAAATGATCTCGCCGCCCACCGATTGGCGACTGGGTGTTTCAACCTACGCGCACCCTATGTACCGAATTGCTCAGCTGACCCGGCTCTGGTGCTGGTCTGTCACGGAGAGGTCCACGATGATCGGCATCGACGGGGCGTTGAGTGCCTGGCGCACATGCGCGAGGTCTTCGTTCTCGATGCGATCACGGACACTAGCCAGGTTTGCGGTGTCTTCAAGGACGGCTTCCAGGACGAGTTCTGGTGCGTCCTGATCGCCGATCATCCGTGCAGTCGCGGAGTGAATACCCTCATACGCTTCGACCTCTTCGGTCAAGGCCCGGGTGATGGCGCTGGAGGTGAGAGTCGTCCGACTTTGTTCCTTATTGCCCACGACGGTGAGTTCGTTGACGCGGTCAGTGGAGAAGCTCAGCGCAATCAGCCACCGCAGGCCGAGGAAAGCCAAGATCAACCCCAAGACGGCGGCGGCGATCCAGAACCAGTTACCGTTCTGCCCGATATAGTCCGATATCGGGTTATTGAAAACCTTCTTCTTTGCTGCCGCGCTACCGAAGACGCCGTAGCTAAGTAATGCACCTGCGATGCCCGCGGCGAGCAGAATGATCGCCAGCAGCGTCAGGACGGTGCGGTTGGTCCGGTCGGCGTGCATCAGTTGCGTCTCGCTCTCATGGTGACATTTACGCGGGGCGAAGGATCAAGATCTAGGTCATTGATCTGTTTCTGGACGGCGTCATTGACGCTCTGAGTGAGCGACTTGGCCGCTGCAGCTTCGGTACTGGCGGCCGTTGCGGTAACCCGCACCGATTTTTTAGTGACGAGAGCACTCGTGCGGCGTACTCCATCGACGTGGACAGCGGCGGCTTTCACGGCCATCGCGATCCCGCGGCGGGTATAGGCGACGTCTACGTTGTCCGCGGAGGTGGCCACCCGGAGCCGTTTGACCGAGGCACGTTTGAACTGCGCGATCAGCAGGATCAATCCGACAATGGCCATCACGACGAACACGATGCGCAGAGTATTAGATTCCCATGTGGTCTTTGATGCCCACTGATATGCCGAGTCCCAGCGAACTAGGACAGGTGCCGACCCGGCCCGTTGAGCGATGACCTCCACGATCAGCAGCAGCCCGCCGATGATCAGACCGAGCGCGACTAGGGCGGCCAGGATGCGGTTGACAAATCTCATAATGGTTTCCCGGTCCTTTCAACTGACCCGCTGGCGCGGGGGGCCTGTGGTGGCAAGATCGGTGACATCGATCCGCACCTCGGTGACTTTGAGGCCGGTCAGCTCATGAACGCGACTCCGTACGAGGTCCCGAACCTCACTGGCCACCTTTGCTACTGAGTTGGGCCAGCGGACACTGATCGTGAGTTCCACCGTGGCCACCGCTCCGTCAACGGTGGCGCTGCATTTCGGCAACGCCTCGAGGTCGGTATCTTTCGTACCGAGTAGTGCCGCGCCGGGCAGCGTGAGCCCGAGGACGGTGCTGGCAGCTGCTCCAGCGTGGGGGTTATCTAGCGTGGCGCGAGCAGCGAGCTTGGCGACTACCGAATCGTTAATGCTGATCGTTCCCTGTGCATTGCGACCCGGTACCGCGGAGCCCCCTGATGGGACCGGTGATTTTGAGCCCGCTCGCGGTGGCGGCTCGCCCCGGTGCCCCCGGTTTGTCGCAGGCGCGAGTGCGCGGGTCACTGTTTGCCGCGGCCAGTGAGATACGGGCTGAGGTCTAGCTGACCGGCAGCGACTCGTGCGACGACGAACCCGATCAGCCCGAACAGGGCAACGATGAGCAGTTGCCCGAAGTTGCCGAAGGCCAAGGTGAGGCCGAGAACGAGACCGACGATCGTACCTAATGCGGTGGTGCTCATGAGGTTCCTGCTTTCCTTTGACGCACCCGCGCAGGTCGGCGAGTGCGGCGATATCGTTCAGCGAGCACGGTCACGATCGTGACCGGCCAGGGGCGGTGCTTCACCACGAATACCCGCGGTGCGGGTCGTCCGGTGGTACTGGTCGAGGACCTACATCCGGGCGCCGATACCAGCTCGTCAAACTGGGCCAGACCAGCTACGAACGCGGCCGTGTCTCCCCCGGTGTCGGGGTGCTGGGTGCGGATGAATTCACGTCGTCGGCGTCGATGCGCAGCACCGGACTGTTCGTCGTCGGCTCGCTCTGCCACGCCAACTCCCCTTCCGGTTCGCTCACAAGTTGCCCGATCGGATCTTTCACCTGCACCGGATTCAGTACCGCCGGTACGCCAGCTGGCGGTTGGCCCGTATCAGCGTCTCGGACCATGGTCTCGGTCACGTTAACTGTCCGTTCCACGATGATCGGTTCGGCGACCGGCGCAACGGTCTGGGTGCCGGCGCGCGACTTAGCTATGGCTCGTGATTGCCCGACGTCAGGGTGCTGGGTGCTGGGTTCTGGGTGAAGCGCTGGTTGCGGTTGGGGTTCATACCCGGGCGCTGGGCTCAGGTCAGCCACGACGATTTCGACCTGTCGAGCATCCACCAGGTGGACGACCGCGAGCCGGATCTGCGCGCCGACCTCGGTGACCGGAATGTCCCACATGCTGCGGATCTGCACCGTCAGCGTGTCCGCGGTGAGCTTCAGCCCGTCGATCTTGCGCCCAGGCAGATAGGTCGCCAACTGCGCGTTGATCGGGCCGCCGTCGAGGTCATCAACCCCGGGGCAGGAGCGCACCGCTGCGGCGACGGCATCAAGATCGACGCCGTCCACCCCGCGCCGATAGATGCCTCGGTCACGAGACGCGGGAGTCGGAACTGTCGTCGCTGTCATCATCAGTGGGCAGATAGACGTCGCCGACGGTGATGTTCACTTCGACCACCTCAAGGGCAGTCATCCGCTCCACCGAGTTCTTCACGTTGGTCTGGATTGACTGACCAAGATCAGCGATGCTGACCCCGTACTCCACCACGATGCCAAGTCGATCGCGGCTTGGGTCTCGCCGACCTCAACCCCGACACCTTGGGCGACGTTCGGCCCACTACTGCCCGGGATGCGTTCCTTGATCGCGCCGAAGGCACGCGAGGCGCCGCCACCCATGGCATGTACACCGGTGATCTCGCGGCAGGCGATGCCAGCAATTTTCTGCACAACGCCTTGGGCAACCGTGATCTGGCCGTCTTTGGTCACGAGCGGACCTTCGGGCTTCTTGTTCTCTTCCTTCTTTTCACGGTCCTCGGCGCGGTTCGCCTTGCAGCAGGGCGTGTTCGGCCTCGTGCAGAAGTGTCGCGGCCGTTTGGGCGGCGCTGAGGTGATCGGCGATCACGATGCGGCGCGTTGTGTGCTGGGTGTAGCCATCCATCGCTGCTGCGGTCGGTGCGATGGTGAGATTCCAGCCTTGCCCGCGCAGGTACTCCACGATCGCGTCGGTCAGACCGGCCGCATCCTCCCCTGGCAGTTCGCACAGTTGCGCGTAGGGATCATGCGCGCCGTCGATGAGGTCGGTTTGACTGATGTCGAACACTGTCGGGATTCCCTTCTGCAGGATCGGCGGCATACCCCGGTTCTTCATCACTTTCGCGATGCTCGCGGTGTTGGTGCGTGGCTCCTCCCCGCTCCACATCGTCTGCGCGAGTAGCAGTGCCCGGTCCCAGCCTTGGGCTAGTGATTCGACCGCGGCTTGGTCGTAAGCGCGGATGCTCAGCGGCCCAACGACGACTTCGAGGTAGTCCCGGTCGTCGGTGGATCGGAATACTTGCGGTGCGGTGAATCCGCGGTGGCGCACGATGGCCGAGCTGGCGAATAGCCGGTCACTGCTGGCGTTGGGACTGCCCCCGGTTTGGATGCTCCTATTGGTGTCAAGCGGCATTCGTGGGTGTCAGTGTGTCCAGCCATGAGCGGTAGGCGGCAGCGAACTCGTGATTGGGTTTGATGCCTCGTTCGGTTCTGGAGATGGTCGTCAGGCTGACGCCTAGGTGGTCAGCTGCGGCCTTCATCGGGAGTTCGAGCTGGAGGCGGGTCGGTCGTAGATCATGAACCCCGATGATCGGTCTTGGCTGGGTCAGTAGCCGGTAGATCTCACGGGCGATGTGTCGCTTGAGGCAGCGCAGGATCTCGCGGTCTGTCTTGCCTTCGGCGCGGCGCCGGGCGGCGTAGGCCCGGGTTCTGGGGTCGGTGTTGAGCCGGATCATGGCGATGCGCCACAGAGCGCTGTTGGCTTGCCGGTCGCCACCGCGATTGAGTCGGTGTCGAACGGTGCGCCCGGAGGATGTTTCGATGGGCGAGGCTCCGCAGTGGGAGGCGAAAGCGGATTCGCTGTGCATGCGCTCGGGGTTGTCGCCTGCGGTGACGAGCAGTATCGAGGCGCTGTCCACTCCGACGCCGCGTGCGGCCATGAGTTCAGGGTTGGCCGTTTCAGCGAGTGTCGTGAGGCCGGTGCGGAGCCGATCGAGCTCTGTGTCGAGCACGTTGATTTGGCGGGCCAAGGTCCGCAGTGCTTGCTTCACCGCATGCTCGGGATCAGCAGACGGTTCGGCGTCGATCCTCAGCCGAGCGCATCGAGGAAACAGGGCGGCCGGGGCCAATGGCTCGAGTTCATCACGGATTGCGGCTGGGGCAGTGATCAGTACCGACCGGAGTGCGTTGATCATCGCGGTGCGGCTCTTGCGCAGTGTCGTCAGCGTCAGGCGGTGCAGACGGATGGATTCCACGATCCCGTCGTGACTCTTCGCCAGGCTGCTTGCCTGCCCGTTCAGCGCCGAGCGGGCGGCGGCTTCGGCGTCGATGGTGTCGGTCTTGCCGTGGCGTCGACGCAGCTGCCGATCGGGTCGGTTGACCTCGACGACATCAACCCCGTGCCCAGCGAGTAGCGCAGCGACTCCAGCGCCGTAGGATCCAGTGCCTTCGACTCCGACACGACTGATCGGGCCGTTGCGGACGAGCCATTCGTAGAGGTCGTTGTATCCCTTGGCCGTGGTGAGAAACGCGGCCGTGGCGACCAACCGGCCGATACCGTCGATCACCGCAACGACGTGGGTGTCCTTGTGTGTGTCGATGCCGGCGTAGTTGAGCCCGGTCGAGTCTGTCGCCATCTCATGCCCCGTTTCTAAAAGATGCAGGTCCGGCGCCGGGGCTGGACAGAAGGGCAGAACATCAACGGTGAGAACAAGGCTCCTATCAAGCCACGCCCGCCCCGCGCCGGCGACGTCAGCGTGCTCGGCGAGCACCCTGACCCCGGGACCGAACGGCCGACATATCCAAACGAAGGCACACACGAGGCCAGTCGACAACTCGAGTCAGACCATCAGATCCAGGAGCCCTATCAGTATTGATGTTGACTCCTAGCCTGTGAGGATTCGTTCCTTGCAGGAAGGATCAGCGTTATGCCTAAAGCATTCCCTAAAGAGTTCCGTGATGATGTGGTCGCTGTGGCCCGTAAGGGTGAGGCCCCGATCAGTCAGATCGCGAAGGACTTCGGCGTCTTAGAGTCCGGGTTGCATCGTTGGCTGCTGCAGGCCGACATTGAGGATGGCCTGCGGCCGGGGGTGACCTCTACGGAGTCGGCGGAGCTGCGGGAAGCCAAGAAGCGGGTCCGTGTGCTGGAGCAGGAGGTCGAAATCCTGCGCCGCGCGGCGGCGTACTTCGCCAAAGACATCTCCCCAAAATGACGTACCCGCTGGTCGGTGAGTTGGCCGCTGACGGCATCGCCGTCGCGCTGATCTGCCGGGTGCTCGGCTTCTCCACTCAAGCGTTCTATCAGTGGAAGAAACAGCCAGTGAGGCAACGCGATTGGGACGACGCGCACCTGATCAACACCGCACTGGACATCCACCAGGGGGCGCCGGAGTTCGGGTATCGGCTGCTGGCTGATGAGTTGCCGGCGCACGGCATCATCGCCGGGGAAAACCGCGTGCAGCGATTGTGCTCCGTGCAGCGGATCTTCTCACTGCACTCCAAAAAGCGCGGCCTGAACCGAAAAGCAGGCCCACCAGTACACGACGATCTGCTGGCCGTTAAAGACAGGGGCGACGGGTCGGGTCGGGATTTCACCGCGGTCGGACCGAACGTGAAATGGCTGACTGACATCACTGAGCATCCCACTGGCGAGGGCAAGCTTTACCTGTGCGCGGTGAAGAACTGCCACTCCAACAAGATCGTCGGCTACGCGATCAGCGACCGGATGAAAGCCAGCCTCGCAGTCGGAGCGCTGCGCAACGCGATCGCGTTACGCTCACCAGTCGGCGCGATCGTGCATTCAGACCGTGGCAGTCAATTCCGATCCCACGCATTTACCAGCGCCCTGCTCAACGGCGGGCTCGTCGGATCGATGGGATGGGTCGGTGCCTGCGGCGATAACGCCGCCATGGCGTCGTTCTTCGCCCTGTCGCAGAAGAACGTTCTGAACCGGCAACGCTGGGACACTCGCGACCAGTTGCGCCTAGCAATCGTCACCTGGATCGAGAAGACCTACCACCGCCGACGCCGCCAACGCGCACTCGGCAAACTCACTCCCATAGAGTTCGAACTGCTCCACCATCAGATCGCAACCGCGGCCTGAAGCTCCACACCACCAAGTCAACTGAACTCGGGGCAGTCCCTCACGCATCGGCAGCACTGCCCGCCGCAGCTGAACGAGGTCTTCGCGGAGCTGGTAGGTGGTGCGTTGGACGGCGGCGGTGGGGGCAGTCTGATCGAACAGTCCGTCCTCCAGGCCTTCCATCGCATCGTCAAAGACCGGGACGGCCTCGAATTGTCGACGATCAGGCCGATGTCGAAGTCAGGGCTGTCTGTGACGGGTCCTACGCCGACCACTTCTGGATGGCCCTGTTCTTCAGCTGGCTCCTCCCGATCTGACCGACGTCCCAGAGAGAATTGCCGTACTCGGATCGTTCACCAGTCAACGATCCGCTTACTACATACGTCAGCGTTTCGCTGGTCCTCCATCTGCCCTCGCTAGTCGTTCATCTATCGAGTGCGACATCGGATCCAGGAGCCCGGACCCGACCGTGGCCGGAGCTATCCGCTGGACCATGCTCTGTAAACCAGCGTGGAACGTCTTCGCCACCGTCTTCGAGGGCCGTTGGCCCACCGCCGAAAAGTACTGACCACCACCAGGATCAGAAAACACCTAAATTGTGACACTCCCCGTGTTCTCCACTACGGCATGAATGAGACGAGTCAGATGATCGCCGTGGGCAGACGACTAAGGTCGAGACATGACGATTACTGCCGAACAGAAGCAGGCCACTGACTGGCTATTGAGCACGACCCGCGCCGTACGCAAGAGGCTCGACCTCGAACGACCCGTTGAAGCTGAGGTGATTCTTGACTGCCTGCGTCTCGCCGTACAGGCGCCAACCGGAGGTAACTCCCAGGGGTGGCGTTGGATGGTCGTCACCGACCAGGCTAAGCGTGCGAAGCTTTCCGAGTTCTATAAGTCGGTCGGTCATGGGTACCTGCATCAGAAGAGCCAGGGAGAGACTGACACGCAAACCCGCAAGGTGCGTGACTCGGCCAGCTACTTGGTCGACGTGATTGAGAAGGTGCCCGTACTCGTGATCCCGTGCATTGCAGGAAAGCCGACGAGTGTCGAACAGTCCGCCGGGTTCTTCGGGTCGATTCACCCGGCGATCTGGAGTTTCTCACTCGCGCTAAGGTCGCGCGGGCTCGGCTCGGTTTGGACGACGTTTCATCTCGCGCACGCCGCCGAGACCGCCGAGTTGCTAGGCATCCCGGAAGGCTTCACGCAAGCTGCAATGTTACCTGTCGCCTACACCAAGGGCACAGATTTCAAGCCGGCCGCTCGCGGACCGATCGAAGACATCACGTTCTGGAACAGCTGGGACAATTCAACCCCCGCGTAGCAACGGCAGAAGGAGCGGAACCGCCTGCCTGGGCTATTGCGCTCCCTGCGGGGTCTCGCAGGGCACCTGTGATCCTGTCGAGTGTGCCCGCACCCGCCAGGAAGTTGCCTTTCCAGATCGTCTGGGCTAGGCGTTCCGCGTCAGCACCGCCATCCTCCGCTCCCTTTTAGCTGATTGCTTGTGAGCCGGAGTCCAGGATGGGTCAGCGTGCGAAGCGTTGATCCGGCTGCCGCAGCAGTCGCTCGACCGCTCGCATTTCGAATAGTCGAATGGTGTGCATCAGGAAGCGTCGATGTCGAACAACAAGCGCCGTTGCTCCCTTCCCACGTCGCACATCTTCGCTGAGACAGCAATACGAAGTTCCGTCATCCGGGGCATCCAACGATGACAATAAGCGACTCCAATTTGCCTTTCGCACCCCTAAAAGTCCGAGACGTCTTACCCACTCCCCTGGCCATTTGGCACGGCAGCCTTCGTTATGGCACTCGGCGAGTCTGGTAAGCAGGCGCGTTGAACACCGTGTCCATCTTAAGTTTGGAGCGACCGGAGTGACTCGATAGCGGAGTTGATTCCCGTGACGCTGGCGAATGTTTCCCTATTGGATCCGCGCATCTGCCTACAGCGAATCGATCAGTCGCCGAAGACTGTTGATATGGAAGCATTTCTCCTCGATTGAGGTGCCGGCGGGAGTCACATTAATCATCGAGACTCCGACGTCGGCGTAAATTTTTAGGCGTTCTCGTACTAGAGCCTCGGGACCGACGAGCGAGATTCCGTTCAAGAGCGCACTGGGTACAGCGGCCTCCGCGTCAGATTTCTTACCATCCAAATAAAGATCTTGAATTTTCGCCGCCGCGTCGGGAAACCCATAAGCGACCGCAATATCGTTGTAAAAGTTGTGGCTGCGCGGTCCCATTCCGCCGATGTAGTGCGCAACGAACGGACGTTGATGCTCGACATACGGTGCGACGTCGTCACCGATGGCGAGATGAGCCGCGGTCACGATCTCCAACGGCCCTAGTTCCTCCGAACGCTTCGATTTCCCTTTGGCTAGGGCACTTCCCCAGACCTGCGCACACTTATCGGGCCAAAAGAATGCCGGTATCCATCCGTTCGCAACCTCGGCCGTGAGCTCAACATTGCGCTTACCAAGCGCCGCAATGTAGATCGGGATTTGTTCTCGAGGCGGCTTGGCGATCAGCTTCAGCGGGCGACGCGGCGAAACCTTGTTGGCCAGTGGAATCTCGTAACGGCCGTGATGCTCAAGCCGTTCACGTTTCCATACGGACCGACAGATGTTGACGATCTCGCGGGTCCGTCCGACAGGAGCGTCGTACGGTACCCCGTGCCAGCCCTCTATCACCGCGGGTCCAGACGCTCCAAGACCAAGCGCCGCGCGACCACCTGAGATCGCGTCGAGACCTGCGGCGGTCTGTGCGATCAACGCTGGAGTGCGGCTATAGATCGGAATGATGCCGGAGCCAACTTGGATCCGCGAGGTCGCTTGCGCAAGTGCTCCGAGCGCGGTGATCGCATCATATCCATACGACTCGCCAAGCCAAACCGCGTCAATGCCAGCATTCTCAAATGCCACGACGTCATCAATGATCGACGAGAAATCGGTAGCGGACGAATAGGTCACACCGATACGCATAATGAAGCTCCTTTCAGTGGCCAAAAGACAAGGCTAGTTACAACAGTCGCCTCTGACCGCCGTCGATCTGGACTTATGCTTCAGGATTCCTCAGCATCGCCCAGCCTAAACCAGCTGAATCGGTAGCAGTTCACGATGTGCGTTTGTTACTCCTGCTCCCCTTCAGTGATCCAGTTCCTGGTGGCCAAAGTGGAATGCGATAGGACTCCCTAACCGCTGTCCATTTGACCGCCGTGTTCCACAGTTGCGGCATATTGCCGCTGAGAGCGGCGTAGCGTCGAACTCACGACATCAACGCGCAGCCCATGGAGGTCGATCGTGGACGATTCACGAACACTCTTACCCGGTAGTGAGCGCACTGTGCTGGCGCAGGCCTCAGAAACGCCAGCAGGACGCGAGGATCCGATCGAGGCGACGGTTGTACTAAGGCGGCGAGCCGAACCGCCGCCACCACATACGGGAGGAACCCCGTTGACCAGTAAAGAACTCGGTGAGCAGTACGGCGCCGCACCTGCCGATGTGAAGCAGGCAAGCGATATTCTCACCGCTGCTGGCGTGGAAATTCTGTCTGTTGATGCTCCGTCGCGCCGCATGCGAATAGCCGCGTCTGTCTCCGCTATGGAACAACTATTTGGCACCACCATGTCGATGACCCGCCTCGGCAGCACGAACGATCCACGACTGGTACGCCAGTACAGCGGCGGTCTCAGTCTTCCAGCAGAACTCGATGGCCTCATCACCGCTGTGCTCGGTCTCGACGAACGACCGCAGGCAGACATTCGGCTCCGGGTCGCACCCGCTGCTTCTGTCAAACGGAGCTATACGCCGAGGCAACTGGCTGATATCTATGCGATGCCGCCCGGCACCGACGGTAATGGGTTGACCGTCGCGATCATCGAGCTCGGCGGGGGTTTCGCGCAGCCTGACCTAGACACATACTTCAAAGGCCTGGGGCTGGGCTCGCCAGAGGTGAGCGCCGTCGGAATCGATGGCGCGAAGAACGTCGCCGGCAAGGACCCGCAGGGTGCTGATGGAGAAGTGCTCCTTGACATTGAGGTGGTCGGCGCCATCGCACCAAAGGCCAAGATCATCGTTTACTTCGCTCCCAATACTGATGCCGGTTTCCTTGATGCGATCAGTTCGGCCGCGCATGCTTCGCCAGCACCGGCCGCGATCAGCATCAGCTGGGGCCAAAGCGAGGACGCCTGGACCGCCCAAGCGCGCACCGCCATGGATCAAGCCTGCGCGGACGCCGTAGCAATGGGCAGCACGGTGACTGCCGCAGCCGGTGATTCCGGTAGCGCTGACGGTTCAGGCGGCACTCACGTCGATTTCCCGGCCTCAAGCCCGCACGTTCTCGGCTGCGGTGGCACCAGCCTCGACGCCGACGCTGCCACGGCAACCGTCACCAGCGAGACGGTATGGAACGGCAGGTCCTCAGGCGGGGCGACCGGTGGCGGCATCAGCGACGCCTTCCCAGTGCCCGCCTGGCAGGCCACTGTTGGGGTGCCTGCGCGCCAAGGTGGCGGTGCCGGCCGAGGCGTGCCGGATGTCGCCGGTGACGCCGATCCAGCAACTGGATACCAGGTATTCGTTGATGGCAAAGCACTTGTCATCGGTGGTACCAGTGCCGTCGCGCCCTTATGGGCTGGGTTGGTCGCACGACTGGTGCAGTCGCTCGGTAAACCGCTGGGCCTGCTGCAGCCCGCGCTTTATGCAACTGCGAAGCCATTAGTTTCGCCACCCGGCTTTCGGGACATCACCACCGGCAACAACGGCGTGTATCAAGCAGGTCCAGGCTGGGATCCGTGCACCGGTCTCGGGGTACCCGACGCCACCGCACTACTACCGGTTCTGCGCGGGAAATGATCGGGGTGATGGCGAAATCGTAAGCCATGCTTCAAGCGCCGACGGAACGCTGAACTCGCCGCTCCTGTCCTGCATACTCGACAATCGCCGCACAGGGTGCCGAACTAACCAACCACGGCAACAGTTGCGACGGCAATGCGCCGCGCTTTCCTATCGTCACTGACACCTCATTGTGATCGAGCGCTCGTCGTAGAGTGGCCCTCGTGTGGAATCTCGTCGCAAGCGTGATCGGAGCCTTCGTGCTCGTCACGGCAGTCGGCTTTGGTTGGAGTGTTATTCGTCCCCACGCAAGCGCTGTCGGTGATCAAGCAGTCGCAACTGAGCTCGATCGATTGACCTCGCGACGGATGAGACGGATTGCGGCTTGCGTCATCGATCTGGGCTCGAACCTCCCAGTCCGGACGGCTTACCTTGACGCTGACGAGACGACCAGATTTGAGATTGGCTCGGTGACTAAGGCACTCACGGGATTGCTGCTTGCTGATGCAGTCAGCCGCGGCGAGGTCACGTTAGAGACGATGGTCAGTGACGTACTTCCAGAAACCGATAGCACTGAGCTAGGCAGCATCGTGCTGCGTGAACTTTGCACGCATACTTCAGGTTTGCCACGCTTGGCACTGACGTGGACTTTGATCCCCAGAATATTGTTGTATGGATTTCTCGGGCTGGATCCCTACCGTGGGACTACGGTGGAACATCTGCTCCAGGCGGCCGCTCGTCAGAAGTTAAACAATCGCGGACAGTTCAAATACTTAAATCTCGGCGGCGCAGTTCTCGGTCAGATTCTTGCCCGAACGACAGGTCGCGATTTTTCGACGCTCCTGAGTGATCGTCTGCTGGATCCCCTCGCGATGAGCCATTCGGGCGTGTCGACACGCCACAATCGTGCGCCATGGGGATGGTCGTCCCTCGGAGTTCCGCGGATGCCCTGGATCCTGGGTGGCTACGCGCCCGCTGGCGGCGTGTTCGCAACTTTGCCCGATCTGGCTGCGCTCGCTAAACAACTGCTTAGTGGGACAGTTTCAGGTTCAGCCGCACTAACAACAGCACTCTTTGCGCAGAATGAATCACGACACCTCGGCATGTTCTGGATGATTGACACAGTCCCGGAAACGACGCGCCAAATGATCTGGCATAACGGCGCGACCGGCGGCTACTCGGCATTTTTGGCGATATTTCCGCAAACGCAGCGTGCTGTCATAGTTCTAGCCAACTCTGCACGACCTCGTGAA
>JBDTCL010000188.1:0-3923 GCA_039923595.1 Antricoccus sp.
CGGGCGAGCGCGAGCCCAATGCCCGGGTTTTCGCAGATAACAGTGATTTCTACCTGATCAATGGTGCCGATCGCGAGTAGCGGCGGCCCGATCACGTCAGTTGGCAGCTCAGAGCTATCGAGGTCGAGCGCGAGCATCTGATGCGCCGATCCGTCGACGTCAATCGTGCGTGCCCACCACGGAGGTGCCGCGGCAGCTAAGGCGGCTATCAGTTGGTCGTTGATGGACCAGAAGTCCTTACGATCAAGATCGAGGAGACGCAACGCAGAGAGGGCATACCAGTCATTTTTCAACGTTTCCACATATACCTCGGTGCCATCGGTGAGGGTGCTGAGCATGCTTACTGAGGTGAGCGGATTGGGCTGCGCCCGCCCGAAGCCGTGTTTCATATTCCACCCGCCTTGTCGAGTGATGGCCACGGCGGAGCACGAAAATTGCAGGCCATTCTGACCTCCTGTTATCAAGCCCACGCAATGGAGACGTCACACATTGGGGGGATACTTAAAAGTGCAGTTGCAAGATGGCATACATTTCAATTAAGAGGCGGCGGAGCACACCGCCCGACGAGATCCGCCAACGGAGGCCGACCCGTGACCCTGACCGACACCAAGCAAACCAGCAAAGATATTGATAGCACCTATGTTGATGTACTCATCGTCGGCGCCGGAATCTCCGGCATTGGCGCCGCACATCACTTGCGGGAGCGATTTCCCGACAAAACTTTCGCCCTGCTCGACGCCCTCGATGGACCTGGTGGCACGTGGCGCACGCATAAATACCCCGGTGCTCGCTCGGACAGCGATCTATTCACTTTCGGTTACAGCTTCAAACCCTGGCGCGGCGCCGCTTTCGCGACCGCGGAGGAGATACGCAATTATCTCGATGAAGTCATCGACGAAGACCAACTCGCACCGGTAATCCATTACCAACATCGCGTCATCGAGGCGCACTGGTCCTCGGCGGACGAGCAGTGGACACTCGAAGTCGAGCAAAGCGACGGAGCTCGAATACGTTTCGTGACGCCGTTCCTGTGGATGTGTCAGGGCTACTACGAGCACGATGAAGGATTCTCCCCGACCTGGCCCGGTATGGACCAATTCACTGGGCAGATCGTTCATCCGCAGCACTGGCCAGAAGATCTCGACTACGCCGGAAAACGGGTTGTTGTGATCGGATCGGGTGCGACTGCCGCGACGCTCATTCCTGCCATGGCAAACGTGACTGAGCACGTAACGATGCTGCAGCGCAGTCCCACTTTCTTCCTGCCTAGGCCGGCGAATCTGGAGCTCGTCGAAACGTTACGCAAGCTCGATGTGCCCGACGAGTGGGTGCACGATATCGCTCGGCGCGCGTACTTCGCGATGGGCGAGGAAGTCATTAACGCTGCGAACAATGACCCCGACGCCACCCGGAAGATGCTGCTTGATTTGATGCGACCGCATTTGCCGGAAGGGTTTGAGGTGGAGAAACACTTCAACCCCAGCTACCGCCCGTGGCAGCAACGGATCGCGGTGATACCCGAGGCAGATCTTTTCGTCGCCATCAGCGAAGGCCGCGCATCAGTGGTCACCGACACGATCGCCACCTTCACCGAAACTGGCATCATGACCTCTTCGGGCACCCACATTGATGCCGATATCGTCATCACGGCAACCGGTTTTGACCTGTCGTGCTTCGGTGGCATCGCTTTCATGCTCGACGACGAGCCTGTCGACTTTTCCGAGCAGGTCACTCATCGCGGCATCATGATCAGCAATATCCCTAACATGGCGTACGTTTTCGGCTACTTCCGCTCAAGCTGGACGTTGCGTGCAGACCTCGTCAGCGAGTACGTCATCAGGCTCATGGAAAAGATGCAGCAAGAAGGCAACACCGTTGTTGTGCCACGGTTGGGAGCTGCTGAGGCTGACATGCCGAAGCTGCCATTTATGGATCCAAAAAACGTCAGCTCTGGTTACATGATGCGGTCACAAGAGAAGATGTTCCGTCAGGGTGATCGCGAGCCGTGGATACATATGAAGGAGTTCCACGAGGAACGCGACACGCTTTCCAAGGTTTCTCTCGATGAGGGTCTGACCTATCACTAGGCGGCTAAACAGGAACGGGCTCACCAAGTTCGGCTAGCAAATGATTGCGGCGCCAGTTCGCTAGCCGTTCGGTCCCCCACGGCGCTAGGAAAAGCGTGGCCACGGCCAGGCCGCATGTTACGAGCATGGTGATCTCCAAGGTCGTTGTTGGCGCTCTGACGTGTCGATGCAGATTAGTGATCAGCCCTGCGGTGAATCTGGCGAGATAGATCGTGACCGGCACGAACAAGCCAAGGATCCAATAAGGCACCATCATCGCGACGAGCCATCGAACGGTGACCCGCCATTGGCGGCGGTTTGTCCAGCGCCAACGCAGCGTGCGATATCGGTACGGGAGGATGACGCCGAGCCATGATCCGATCGCGATCACCCCGAACGGTATCGCCAGAAACATTGGGGCCAAGATTGCGACCCTGCCCAGAGAGCCACCGTGGATGCCAAAAATCAGCGCGATAATTGTGCACGGCACACCGATCAATATGGACAGTGCGGTTGCCTTGACCCGAACGAATCGGCGTAATGCGCGGCCCTCTTGCATTGCCTGCAGTGCAGCGACCGGATCATGACCGAAAATATTGGTCGAGGAAACGTCACTGACCAGCCACGTCTCCAGCACAATCACGAAGGCAAGCCTGCCTTGCAACGAGTCAAAAAGCCATTCTTTGAGGTCGGCCGGAAGCACAGCCAGCCAATAGTCACGATCGCCGCGTTGATCAGCAAAATCGTCAACTCAGTCCAGGGGCGCCGAAAAAGTCGCACGAGCTCGAAGCGGAGGTCGGCAGGAGCGCTGCGGACCGAACGCTCCTGGATCAACACAAAATCAATCTAACCGTTGTTACTGTCGGACGCCCGTGCGTTAGCTGTGTGTATTTTGCGGTAACTAGGAGCGATCTATGCTTGGCTTGGCGCGCTCCCAGCATTATCCGGCGCTGGGCGCATCAGCTTCCGCGGCGTTCGCGGCAGGACGATCTGCGGAGGAACCCACATTGCGTACCGTTTTGAATATCTTGTGGCTCGTTCTGGCAGGTTTTTGGCTTGCGGTCTCGTATGTCTGCGTAGGGATCGTGATGTGCATATTCATCATCACTATTCCGTTTGGGATCGCCTCCTTCCGCATTGCGGCATTTGCCCTTTGGCCGTTCGGCCGGACCGCGGTGCCTAAACCGTCGGCGGGCGTAGCCTCGGCGATCGGTAACGTCATCTGGCTCGTGTTTGCTGGAATCTGGCTTGCACTCGGTCATTTATTCACCGGCTTGCTGCTCTGTCTCACCATCATCGGAATCCCACTGGGACTGGCGAACTTCAAACTCATCCCCATCAGTCTCACGCCACTCGGTTATGACATCGTCCCGATCGGGACGGTCAGTCGTGATCGCGTCGGTCCTGCCTTCGGTTGAGCTCGGAACCTGCAAAGTTCACTGATCGGGTGATGGATTCCTCAGTAATGGGGTGCCGAACCAGACCCAATAAATGCGGTGCTGTGCGATCTGCGGCCCACACAGATCCATCACTTCGACGAGATCCACTTGATCGCCGCCATCGGCACTTGGTCGCCGCCATCGGCAGTCGACCGCGGGTACTCTCACATCAAGGTGCGACCACCGAATAGATATCGGCCCGTCCGATGCCAATGCACGAGTTCGTTGGGCCGATTGTCTGTCCCGCGTCTGAAGAACTCTCGTAGTTGCTCCTTGCCCTGCAGCAGCCCGCTGGGATGGTCCAGGATTCGGGCGACCAGTGGTGATTCTAGGATCGCATCCTCGATTAGAGCGCAAGGAGCCCCTCGATGCCGTGGGCCCCAGTACGTGCATCCCACTCCCGGTGACTGAATTGGGC
>JBDTCL010000189.1:0-15331 GCA_039923595.1 Antricoccus sp.
GACTATTACGTGCCGACCCGCGACGAGAAGACCGAGCGGGTCATCGACCCGATTCGGCTTTTGCGCGTTCAGGACATCGACTATCTTGAGGCGTGGTGTCGCCGCGCCGAAGGTGTGCGGACATTCCGATTAGACCGGATCGATCAGATCAGTGTGCTGGATGAGGCTGCCCAACCGGCCCGCACCGAGCCGCGGGATGTTTCTGACGGTATTTTTGTGCCCGATCCCAGCGCTCAGATGGTGCGACTGGATCTTTCGATTCTTGGTCGGTGGGTACCGGACTATTACGACGTCGCCGAAGCAACTCCTGCTCGCGGGGGTACAACTGCGGTGACATTGCCGGTGAGCGATGATGAAACGCTCGAACATCTGCTTTACCAACTCGGACCTGCTGGTCTTGCTGATATCAGCGACGATTGGGTGGCAACAATGACGCGCCGGATCGGTGAGCAGAGCGCTGCAGCGCTGGCGAGGTATGAAAGTTAGACTAACGTCATGAGCAATTCGATAGTCCTGTGGATCTGCATAGGCGTGGTGCTGCTGGCAATTGCCGCAGTGGCCGGACTCGTCCGAGACACTATCGGGCACGCCAAGAGGTTAAGAGCAGCGATCGCGAATGTTCAAGTGCAGACGCGACCGCAGCTGGAATCGCTGCGATCATCGCTCACATCAATGCCGGGCAGATCCGGCCCAGGCTCGGAAGAATTAACTCAGACGCCAGCACTTGCACCCATCCGCTCAGGCAGCCAGAACGAACTACACTCAGACACATCGCGGTCAGTCGCTTCGCCGGATCGGGCAGTGGCATCGCTAGGGATTAGGAGGAACTCATGAGCCTCGGCGCTCCCGAGATCATCATTATCGCAATCGTGATTTTTGCGTTGTTTGGATATAAGAAATTACCCGATGCCACTCGTGCAGTCGGCCGTTCCCTGCGTATCTTCAAAGGCGAGATGAAGGGCCTAAAAGAGGACGACGTGCAAACAAGGGCACCAGCACAAACCGTTCGCGCACCTCTTGAGGCACCGGCACCGATTATCAATCAGGTGCCACCAGTCGCCGCTGAACAGCTGGCGGCCCAACCGGCTCCGTACCGACGTCCTTCAGACGACGCGACAGCACGCCCGACGAGTCCAACGCTCGGCAACGACCCTGCCGCACCGCCAGCGCTCTAACGATCACTCAATCTCGATTTCGCGATTGTGCTGAAACCAACGTTGCGCAGACGACGCGGCAAGGCTCTGGACCCAGATGGTTCCATGACCCTGATCGAGCATTTGCGCGAACTGAGGTCACGGTTATTTAAGGCTTTCTTTTTCATCATTATTGGTGCGATCGTGGGCTGGTTTTGGTATACCCACGGTTTGCTGAGCTTCCTGGAGCGTCCTTATTGCGCTCTGCCGGCCAAGATGCGCTTTAGCCATAACAACACCTGCGAACTGCTTTTTCTGAACCCAGCTGACGGTTTGCTGCTGCGGCTCAAGATCAGCTTGATGGCCGGCATCATCGTCAGCTCGCCGTTCTGGCTCTATCAACTGTGGGCATTCATCACTCCCGGCCTGCGTAAAAATGAACGCCGCTGGGCGATCTCGTTTGTTGCCTCCTCCTCCACCCTGTTTGCCCTTGGCATCTTCAGCGCATACTTGACTCTTGAAGCCGGTTTGCGGGTCCTCATCGGCCTCGCTGGTCCGGACGTCGTGGCGGCCCTGACGGCGCCGGAGTATTTAGACTTCGTGCTGATGATTTTGCTTGTCTTTGGGATCAGTTTCGAATTGCCCTTGGTCGTCGTGATGACCAACCTCGCGGGGGTCCTGAAGTACGAATTGCTCAAACGGTCACGGCGGTGGTTGATTTTTCTCACCTTCGTTTTCGCCGCAGTGATCACGCCAAGTCAAGACCCGTTCTCCATGTTGGCTATGGCGCTGCCGATGACATTGTTATTTGAAGGCGCGATCCAGTTTGCTCGAGTGCACGATAAGCGGCTGGCTAAGCGGCAGGCCGCGCAGAGCTTCGACCACATCGATGACGATCAGCCCTCACCGTTGGATCCAACTGACCTGTAAACAGCATTAATGACGGGTAAGCTGGTCGTCATGACCAGCCCGGCGCAGGCCTATTCTGCTGCGCGGCGTCGCGCGAAATATCCAGAGTTGGCCACCTTCGCGTCGGGATACCTATTCGCACTCGATGACTTCCAGACCCTCGGTTGCGAAGCGCTCGAAGAGGGCCTCGGAGTTCTGGTTTGCGCACCGACCGGAGCAGGTAAGACGGTGGTGGGTGAGTTTGCAGTCCATCTGGCACTGAGCCGTGGGCTTGGTTGCGCATACACGACGCCAATAAAGGCGCTCTCGAATCAGAAATACGCTGATCTAGTGCGACGGCACGGATCAGCCAATGTTGGCTTGCTCACCGGCGATAATTCGATCAACCCCACTGCGCCCATTTTGGTGATGACCACCGAAGTGTTGCGCAACATGCTGTATGTCGGTTCAGAGGTTCTCGACCGACTCGGATATGTGGTGATGGACGAGGTGCACTACCTCGCCGATCGGTTCCGCGGAGCCGTCTGGGAAGAGGTCATCATCCACCTCGCCGAACATGTGCAACTGGTTTCGCTGTCGGCGACGGTCAGCAATGCAGAGGAGTTCGGACAGTGGCTGCAGGAAGTGCGCGGCGCCACGGCGGTGGTGGTGAGCGAGGAGCGCCCAGTACCGCTGTGGCAGCACATGATGGTCGGTAATCGACTCTACGATCTGCTCGATTCAGATATCGTCGGCCGGACCAGTGCCGAGCGTAGAGGCGCTTCTCGGGAACTGATCAAGGCTGCCCAGAATCAATCGCAACGCACTAATGCCAACCGAAATCTGCAAAGTAAATGGCGCCCGCCACGTCGCGCCGATGTTGTTGAGCGACTCGAGCGGTCCGGTTTGTTGCCAGCGATCTATTTCATCTTCAGTCGCGTGGGCTGCGATGCAGCAGTCGAGCAATGCATCCGTTCGGGGATCCGACTGATCGATGATCAAGAGCGTGCACAAGTGCGTGAGATCGTTGCCGCCCGTACCGCAGAGCTATCTGATAGCGACCTGCAGGTCCTCGGTTATTGGGAGTGGATTGACGGTCTGGAACGTGGCGTGGCAGCGCACCACGCGGGACTAATCCCTATCTTCAAAGAGACCGTCGAGGAGCTTTTCTTGCTCGGTTTGTGCCAGATTGTCTTCGCAACCGAGACACTCGCTCTTGGGATCAATATGCCCGCCCGGGCCGTCGTCCTCGAGCGAATGATCAAATACAACGGAGAAACCCATAATCGTCTGACACCCGGGGAATACACCCAACTAACCGGCCGAGCTGGGCGGCGTGGCATTGATGTTGAAGGTCACGCGGTCGTGCTGTGGGGACCGCAGCTTGACCCAGTCGATGTGGCTGGCCTTGCGACGACCCGCACATTTCCGCTGATCTCATCGTTCACTCCGTCGTACAACATGTCGGTGAATCTGATCGCGCAACTCGGCCGGATTAACGGACGCGCCCTGCTGGAGCGATCATTTGCTCAGTTTCAGGCCGATCGGGGAGTGGTGGGCCTAGTGAAGGCCCGTGACCGCGCGGCGAGCAAGGCCGCAGATCAGTCCGGAACAGTCGAGTGCGATCTGGGTGACGTGGATTCGTATGCGCAGCTACGGCGATCATTGGGTGAGCGAGAGAAGGGCGCAGCTAAGGCTCGTTCGGGCGATCGCCGGGACCGCGTCACGACCTCGGTTGCCGCACTGCGCCGGGGGGACATTATTGCGGTGCCCAGCGGCCGTCATCGCGGTGTTGCCGTCGTTCTGGAATCGGTGCCGCTGGCAGATGAACCGCGACTTATGGTGCTTAGTGAGACCAAATGGGCTGGGCGGATCCCGCTGCGCGATTTCAATGACGCAGTGCAGCCGCTTGGCCGAATGAAGGTCAACAAGCAATTCGCGCACCGCTCGGCGCAGGCTCGAAGAGATTTGGCTGCACATCTGATCACCGTCACCCGCGATTTGCCGAAGCGGCACTGGCCACCGGCAGATCACCGCGGGGCTGACCCCGAACGCGACCGCTTGCGGGCAGCATTGAGTGCACATCACGTGCACCAATGCCCCGATCGTGACCGGCACGTCCGCGAGTTCGAAAATGCTCGAGCAGCGCAGCTACAGGTAAGTGATCTCGACCGGCAAGTGGCAGACCGGACGACCTCGCTCGGGCGAACCTTCGACCATATTTGCAGGGTGCTTGCTGAGCTGGGGTATGTCCAGGCCGAAGGTGCAGAATATTCGGTCACCAATGACGGGCGGCTGTTGTCCCGGTTATGGAGCGAGTCCGATCTGCTGATCGCCGACTGCCTCAGGCGGGGCACGTGGGATGAGCTGTCGGCTCCGGAATTGGCGGCGGTGGTGGCCTCAGTGCTTTATGAAAGTCGGTCTAAAGAACAGTTCCACACTGCCCAAGTGCCGGTGGGATCTCGGGCAGTGCGAACCGCGTTGGCACATTGCCTCGACGTATGGCAACAGATCAACGCCATCGCACGGACACATCATGCACCAACGATCCGTGAACCCGATCCGGGATTCTGCCTCGCTGCCTATCGATGGGTTGTCGGTGACTCCCTTCAGGTCGTGCTCCAAAATCTTGCTCGTGCTGGCGTTGAGTTATCCCCGGGTGATTTCGTCCGGTGGTGCCGCCAGATTATCGACGTACTCGATCAGATTTCGCGGGTGCCGGTCAATGTCTTGGCGCCAGCGCTGATGTCGACTGCGGCAGCGGCGGCGAACGCCATGCGACGCGGTGTCCTCGTTACGATTTCTGATGCAACCGAACAATCAAATTCCGCGTCGTAGTTTCGGTGGTGCGGTATCAGGGGCTGATCCGCACCACCACCAAGACAAAATCCCAAGCGGGTCCGAGTACCCGACGTTATTGTCGGCTATCCTTGGTTCCTGACATCAACGCGACACTGTGAGGACGAAACTATGACCTACCCGCCTCAGGGTGAAGGCAATCCCTACGGCCAGCAGCCGCAAAACCCGGCTACCGGCAACGTGCCTTCCCAGGATCCGTTCGCGCAGCATCCGCCGCAAGCGGCCAACGGTAATGAACCGGTCACCGGCGGCGGGGCGAACGAGCAGCCCTATCAGCCCGGTGGTGGCTACTCGCAGCCGTCGTATGGGCAGCAGGCACCGAGCACTGGCGGCCAATCGGTGAATTATTCTGCACCGGCCGATCCGTACGGGGCGCCGCCGACCGGCAGTACTCCTGCCGCGCCGTCCCCAGGGACAATGGACCAGCCCACGCAGGTCTACGGCTCGAGTGACTACGCTCAGCAGCCTTATACGCAGCAGCCTTATAGGCAGCAGCAGTATCCGCAGACCGGCCAGCAGCAATACGGTCAAGATCAGCAAGGTCAATACGGCCAGCAGCAGTATCCGCAGACCGGCCAGCAGCAATACGGTCAAGATCAGTACGGTCAGCAGCAATACGGCCAGGATCAGTACAGCCAGCAGCAGTATCCGCAGACCGGCCAGCAGCAATACGGCCAAGATCAGTACGGTCAGCAGCAATACGGCCAGGATCAGTACGCCCAGCAGCAGTATCCGCAGACCGGCCAGCAGCAATACGGTCAAGATCAGTACGGTCAGCAGCAATACGGCCAGCCAGGGATGCCACCGGCAAACTGGGATCAAGGCGCGGCAAAGCCGAAAAGCAAAAAGGGCATAATCATCGGCATCGTGGCGGCGGTCGCGGTAATCCTCGCCGGTTTGGGTGTTTTTCTCGCGCTAGGACCGTTGAGCACCAAGGTGCTTGACAACGGCAAGGTCAAGAGCGATGTCGAGGCGCAATACAACCAGCAATACCAAACCTCGCTCAGCAACTTCGCTTGTGATCAGGATCAGTTAAAGGTCGAAAAAGGCGCGTCCTACAAATGCCATGGCAAGGCCAACGGCGACAATGTGGACATCACGATCACCATCACTGATAGCAGTAACGGCAATTACACGTGGCAGGACAATTCTTAGGAACAGCACTCAGTATTGCAGATTGAGAGCTTGGGCGACCCGCTCAAATGATGAGCGGGTTCCCCAAGTTTTTGCGATCTCATCGAGCGTGACTGGATCAGCGCATTCCAGCGGGAGCGCAGGATCGACCTCGAGCGGAATATTTCGGACCACGTTGACCACAGTCGGGGCCGCGTCAAGATAGCTTGCACCTTCGTTGAGGTTGATACGTGAGCGTGGTTTCAGTGGACCATCTGAGTCATCAAGTGCTGCTGCCTCGCGAAGTGCACCCAAATCTCCGTAATGATTAATCAAGGTGGCGGCAGTTTTCTCACCAATGCCAGCGATTCCCGGCAAACCGTCGGAGGCATCGCCTCGAAGTACTGAGAAATCGACGTATTGATAGCCGTGGACCCCGTACTTCGAGACCAGCACTTCATCGGTCACGATTTCTAAATTGCCTATCCCACGCGCGGTATAGAGCACTCGTACATTTCGCTCATCGTCGACAAGTTGGAATAGATCACGGTCACCGGTCACGGCATCGACGCCGCCGGGCAGGACCGTCGCGAGAGTACCAATGACGTCGTCGGCTTCATAGCCAGCGGCACCCACGGTGCAGATGCCGAGCGCTCGCAGCGCGGCAACGATCACCGGCACCTGAGGGGTCAACTCCTCAGGCGACTCTTCAGTCTCACCCTCAGCGACTCGATGCGCTTTATAGGTGGCAATCGCGGCCACCCGAAAGGCCGGACGCCAATCGTAATCTAGGCAGGCGACCAATCCGGACGGTTCGTAGGTTTGGACTAGTCTTGCGAGCATGTCAAAGAAACCGCGGATTGCGTTATTGGGTTGCCCATTTGGCCCCTTTATCGAATCCGGGACACCATAGAAGGCGCGGAAGTAGAGGCCAGCACTATCGAGCAGCATGGTAGTCACAGTTCGCACTCTCTCACAATTGCCAGCAGGTTCGCACCAATCAACCGGTGTGTGGCAGGCTTCGAGGATGAGCGAGGAGCCATCGGGACCGCACAATGTGCAACTAGACATCGTCGGCCGCCTACGGGCGGCCCAAATCGAAATGCAGCAGCGCGACATATCGGCGGCGGTACTGACCCCCGGCGCTGATCTGCGTTACTTCACGGGTTACGACGCGCGTCCTTCAGAGCGGTTGACCGCTTTAGTATTGCCTCAGGACGGTGATCCAGTTCTCATCGTGCCGGTTTTAGAGGCCGCACTCGCGCGCAGCAGCCCCGCCGCCATTCACGGCCTGCGCATCCGAACGTGGGATGAAACTACTGAGCCGGGACAGATCGTCGTCTCAGCCATCACGCACGCTGGCCGGGTCGCGGTCGCCGATCGCATGTGGGCGCAACACCTGTTCGCGATACAAGAAGCAACCGGTGCGAAGTTGACAAGCGCCGCGGACATGATGAGTGCCTTGCGCATTTGCAAGTCGGCCGGGGAAATCGACGCCCTTCGCGCAGCTGGCGCTGCGATTGATTCGGTGCATGCCGCGATGGGTAACTGGTTAAAAGTTGGGCGCACCGAACGTGAGGTGGCAAAGGATGTCGCGGCAGCGATTATTGATGCCGGTCATGAGGAGGTGAGTTTCACGATCATCGGCTCCGGGCCTAACGGTGCCAGTCCACACCACGGTTATAGCGACCGCACTATTTGCTCAGGTGACATCGTCGTGGTCGATATCGGGGGTGTCATGCCCGACGGATACGGCTCAGATTGCACGCGTACGTATGTCGTCGGCGATCGACCATCGAGCGACGTGCGCGGAATCTACGAGGTGCTCTACGCAGCGCAGCAAGCCGCGACTGAGCTGGTGCGACCTGGTATCACTGCCCAAGACGTTGATCGGGCCGCCCGCGAAGTGATTGCTGCAGCTGGCTATGGGGAGCAGTTCATCCATCGCACGGGTCATGGCATTGGTTTAGAAGGGCACGAGGAACCATATATCGTTGAAGGCAACGCGCTCACGATTGCTGCGGGAATGGTGTTTTCGATCGAGCCGGGCATCTATTTCGACGGCGATTTTGGCATGCGGCTTGAAGATATCGTCGTCTGCACCGCGACAGGCGCCGATCCACTTAATACGATCGACCGAACCCTCGTCGAACTTCCGGGCTGATGCCGCACCCCACGTTACGACTGTCCAACTGCCAGATATACGGTCGTGCCGAGAGGTCCCTTACGGTCCGCGATGGCTTGCTCAAATTCCAGGACGATCTGCCGGTTGATGAGCAGATTGATTGCGATGGCCGGTTCCTAACCCCGGCATTTGTGGATGGCCACATTCACGCGACGGGCACCGGTTTCTCGATTTTGGGTCTCGATCTGAGCAGTGCTCGCGATCAGAGGCAGGCAATATCGATGATCGCGCAGTTCTGCCACGAGCAGCCCTACGATGAGGTACTCACTGGGTTCGGTTGGGATGAGTCTGTCTGGCCGCAGAACGCTGCACCAAGCAAGGCCGATCTGGACCGTGCGTGCGGCGGCCGACAGTTTTATGCCAGCCGGGTTGACGCGCACTCGGGACTCGTTTCGAGTGCTCTCTGGGACCGCGTCGCTGGCGTCGCCGAAGCAATCGGGGCGCCCCCGGATGCCGATAGCGCTCATGCTCGGCTGAGCGCCTTCAACCTCGTTCATCAGTACGCGACCGCGGCAGTTAGTGATCGGCAGCGACGCCGCATGCAGATTGCAGCACTGCACCGCGCTCGGCAGAACGGGATCGCGATGGTTGTCGAAATGGCGGGCCCAACTATCTCCAGTGAGCGCGATTTGCGCGCGCTGCTGACCCTTGCGCAGGAGCCGGGGATGCCGTTGGTCCAGGCATACTGGGGCGAGCTTGGTGCTATTGATTTGGTTATTGAACTTGGCCTTGCCGGCGCTGGCGGCGACCTCTTTTGTGATGGCGCAATCGGATCGCATACGGCGGCACTGGCGCAACCTTATGCCGACAGCAGACCAGACCAGCCTGAGCACGGTCATTTATGGCTCAGTCGTGAGCAGGTAGCCCAACACGTGCAGCTGTGCACGCGCGCCGGAATCCAAGCGGGCTTTCATGCCATCGGCGACCGGGCAATTCGAGCGGTTATCGACGGCATCGCCGACGTAGCGGGCGAGCTCGGCGACAGTGCGGTACGCCGACTGCAGCACCGGATCGAGCACTGCGAAATGGTTGATGCAACGGGAATTGCAACCATGGCACGGCTCGGGATTATCGCTTCTGTACAGCCGATGTTCGACCGCGCATGGGGGGGTCGGACTGCGCTTTATGAGCAACGTCTTGGTGAGCGGAGCACCACATTGAACCCGATTGCCGACCTTCTCGCGGCGGGCGTTCACGTCGCTTTCAGCTCCGATGCGCCAGTGACGCCGTTGGCGCCCTGGTCCTCGGTTCATTCGGCAATCCATCATCACACCGTCCAGCAGCGCATCAGTCCGCAGGCAGCGTTTTCGGCGATGACCGTGGCGGGGTGGCGAGCAATCGATGGGCAACTCCACGCCGGCGAGCTGCGCGAGGGTGCTCCTGCACATCTCGCGCTGTGGGACTGCGAGCGCTTGAACACTCAATCGCGGCCGTACGGACTGCCCGAAGGCGTGACTGAAGATAGTGCCGAATGCACGGCGCCAGTGTGCATGCTCACTGTGGTGGCAGGCCAAGTCGCTTATCGTGCGCTCAGCCTGTCATAGCGGCCTATGATCGTGGATCAGTCGGTTGCTCACCCGCGCACCGGCTCACCATTGCTCTGACCAGTCCGTTTGAGGAGATCATTTCGTGCGACGCCTTGCCTTTTCCTGCGGCATCGCACTTGTGGGTGGACTGCTCCTCGCCGTCGCCTTTTTGCCTGACCCGGCGGTCCGATATTTTGCAGTTATCGCACCGGGCTTACTAGTGATTGCAGTGCGGCCACTACGAGCGCGAGGGGCATTTCTTGCGGCGTTCGTCTTTGGCCTCGCGTTTTTTCTGCCGCACCTTTCATGGGCCGGATCGTTTCTGGGCTGGCTCCCGTGGACGGCGCTCGCGGTGTATCAGGGCTTATTTATGGCCCTCCTCGGTCCTGCCTTGGTGGCCGTCCTACGGCTGCAGTTTTGGCCGATTTTCGCTGCGTGTTGCTGGGTGGGGGTCGAGGCCCTGCGGTCGCGTATCTTCTTTGGCGGCTTTCCCTGGGGTCGGCTGGGATTCAGCCAGGATGGGGGCGCCTTCACGCCGTGGGTTGCCTACGGCGGCGTGCCGCTGCTTTCCGGTGTCGTTGCGCTGTGCGGGTTCTTGCTCGCAGCCGCGTATTTCCATTTTCGCCGTACCGGCTTTACCCGGGCAGTTACCGTCCTCGTTGCCGCGGCCGTTGCCTTGCCGCTGCTTGGCATCTTGGGGTGGCTGAGTATTCCGTCAGGAGCCGGGGCGCCCTCAGCGGTTATTGCCGTGGTGCAGGGAAGCGTGCCGCGAATCGGGCTCGACTTCAATGCACAGCGGCGTGCGGTTTTAGACAATCATGTCGCCGAGACCAAGAAACTTGCCGCCAAGGTCGCCAGTGGAGCCAAGCCGCAGCCAACGGTCGTAATTTGGCCGGAGAACTCATCGGATATCGATCCCTATCAAAATGCTGATGCAGCAGAGGTAATCCAGGAGGCTGCCGACACGATCAAGGCTCCGATCCTGGTCGGTGCGGTGGTTGAGGGACCCGGCTCGAACGCCCGCAATATGGGCATCATGTGGTGGCCCAATGACGATTCGGCTCATCCGGCAGGGCCAGGACAGACGTACGTCAAACGGCATCCAGCACCGTTCGCTGAATACATTCCGTATCGCGCGTTCTTCCAGAAAATCAGTTCGTTAGTCGATCTGCTGCAGGTCCCGTTCGTTGCTGGCCATAGAGTCGGCGATTTTAATGTGCCGACATCCTCGACCAGCAACATGGTCATCGGTGACGTGATTTGTTTTGAGGTGGCCTATGACAACCTCGTTGCCTCAACCGTTGCCGATGGAGCTCAAGTGCTCACCGTTCAAACCAACAACGCTACGTTCGGTGGAACCGGTGAGGCACAGCAACAGTTTGCGATGAGCCGGATCCGAGCCGTGGAGCACAGTCGTACCGTCATTTCCGCTTCGACTACCGGCATCACCGGGATTACGCTGCCGGACGGGACTGTGACGGCGCAATCTGGACACTTCGTCCCCGCTGCTTTTTCGCAACGAGTGCCGGTGATGAGCCAAATCACGGTTGCGGACCGGGTCGGGGAATGGCCCGAGTGGATTCTGTGCGCGGGAGCAGTATTGGGAATCGGCTTCGGCTTTCGTGACGGACGTCGAAACCGCTCTTCGCAAGCTCATGGCTCAGACGATCGGGTCTCACCGGCGAGCGAGGCGGTGATTTCTTGATCAATCATGCTGCCAGCGGGGTGATCGTTGTGATCCCGACCTACAACGAGCGACTGAATCTGAGCTCGACAGTTGCTCGGCTACGCCGGGCAGTTCCGGCCGCTGATGTACTTGTCGTTGATGATAATTCCCCCGACGGCACCGGCCAGCTCGCTGATTCGCTCGCTGCGAATGACCAGCAAGTGCACGTGCTGCATCGTCCTAAAAAGGAGGGTCTCGGACCGGCCTATATCGCTGGCTTTCGTTGGGCGCTAACAGCGAACTACGACATCCTCGTTGAAATGGACGCAGATGGGTCGCACCAGCCTGAGCAGCTCGACCGATTGCTCAACGCCGTGGTGGAGGCAGATGTGGCGATTGGAGCGCGGTGGATGCCGGGGGGAGACGTGCAGCAATGGAGTTGGTCTCGGACCTGGCTATCTCGTGGTGGTAATGCCTACATTCGCGCCTCTTTAGGGATGCCGCTACGCGATGCGACCAGTGGCTTCCGCGCCTACCGCGCGTCGGTCCTTCGACAGATCCCGTTGGGGCGGATTGCCTCCGCTGGGTATTGCTTCCAGGCTGATTTGACGCGCCAAGTGTTTCGCAGCGGCGCGCTGGTGGTCGAGGTGCCGATCACCTTTGTCGAACGAACCGCTGGCGCGAGCAAGATGTCGCGCGCGATCATGTTCGAATCGTTGCTTCGAGTGACTGCATGGGGGCTTGCCGATCGGGGTCGGCAACTGGTCCGCGCACTGTTGCGGGTTTGATTTCCCTGCCGAAAGCTCGGCCGGCTGGGGCGGCACCGATAAGAACGCACGGCTGATCAGGGCCGCCAACAAGGCAAATCCCGACCCTCAGCAGAGGATCGGGATCTGACGTGCGTGCCACAAGCTATTTCGTAGGCTTGCCACCACGGCGAACGTTGAGTACTTCAAGGCGTTCGGCAAGTACCTCTTCAAGATCGGCCACAGTGCGGCGCTCCATCAGCATGTCCCAGTGGGTACGAGGCGGCTTCACTTTTTTCGCCTCCGGCTCCTCGCCACCAATGAGGCGAGCATTGCCGCCGTCATAACGACATTCCCACGTCAATGGCGTCTCTGCATCATCGGCAAAAGGCACCGTCGTGATGTGGCCATTAGGGCATTCGTATCGCGCCATAACCCGCGCGACGGGCTCAAAGTTACGATCCGTCTCGTAGCTGATGCTACCGAGTCGGCTGCCGCGTAATGTGCGTTCGGCCATGTGTCCTCCATCGTTATGTGTCGTTCATGAGCGTCGTCGATTGTTTCCGCCGCTGCCTTGCGCGATTAAGGTTCTTGACGATTCAACGTCAGTTGCCTCTAAAAGATTCCAGAGGATTAAGTATGACAAGTCACGCGCGATAACTCCACCAACTTAGTGGCCCGCGACCTAAGTGTGGGCAAACTGACCCGCTACGCTGAACTGAATCGATCCTAGAAGCTGTCCGGTACATCTTGCGCTGAGATCTGCAGAGCAGCCTGAGCCTCCGAAGAACCAGGCCCCAAATCTGCGATGCGCCAATGCCGACGGCATAACACCTGATAGCGAATGTCGCTATCTTGGCGACTGCCATCGACATCCCACGCCTGTCCGGGCGCGGTATCGGCAACCATTACCTGCGCGCCGACCTTGACCAGACGCCCGTCGACTACGCGGCCGTTGAATGCGCCGATCCGGCCGCACCAACACAACACCTCACCCTGCAGTTTGGTGATTTCATCAGCCAGCTCGAGCAATCTTTGTGAACCGGGAAATAGCGCGCTGCGAAAGTCAGTCAATAACCCGAACGCGTATACATCGACATCCGAGACATCCACAAGTTCGGCTAGTTGATCGACTTGCTCTGCCTGCAGAAACTGCGCCTCGTCGACGATGAGGTAGTCCACTCGCTCGCCATGGGCCCAACGATCACGCACCACCCGGCGTGGATCCAGATCGGCGCTGATATCGATCGCGGCACGATCCATCCCCATCCGACTAGATATCAGCGGCGCCGCCGACCGGTCGTTTTGCGTCAGCAGCAGACCGTGGCGACCTTGTCGGGAATGGTTGTAGTTGATTTGCAGAGCGAGTGTCGACTTGCCGCAATCCATGGGTCCGTAAAAGTAGCGCAGACTCGCCGACGTCGGGAGCCCGCGTCGGGCACCAGCAGCCGGGATAGCGGAGAGTGCCGAAGTGTTCTTAGGCATGTCGGTCCTTGAGCATGATCAAAGAATTCTACGTGGTCGTATGACAAGATCGATGCAGTGTGCGGCGTTCGCCCACCGCGAAGAAGAAGTGCGAGGCGTAAGAGCATGAGTGCAGTACCCGGATCGCATCAAGCATTGTTGGCCCGACATCACGCAGTGATGCCGTCGTGGCTGGCGCTGTATTACGACGAGCCAATCGAGATTGCTAGCGGCAACGGTTGCCGGGTCACTGATGCCGAAGGGAATCAGTACCTCGACTTTTTTGCCGGCATTCTGACCAACATGCTCGGTTACTCCATACCTGAGGTGAATCAGGCGATGAAGGAACAAATCGACGCTGGCGTTTTGCATTCTTCAACACTGTATTTGATTCGCGCACAGATCGAGCTTGCTGAGCGGATTGCCAAGCTTTCGAAAATCCCTGATGCCAAGGTATTCTTCGTCAATTCAGGTACCGAAGCGAACGAAGCAGCGATGTTACTAGCGACGCAGAAGCGCCGTAGTAACCAGATGTTGGCACTGCGTAACTCCTACCACGGCCGCTCATTCGGCGCTATGGCAGTGACCGGTAACCGCGGCTGGTCAGCATCGTCGCTGACGCCGATTAATACCCGTTTCGTGCACTCTGGGTATCGTCTGCGAAGCCCCTTTAAGGACTACAACGACGCTGATTTTATCGACGCTTGCGTTGCGGATCTCAGAGATGTCCTCGCCACCCAGACCAGCGGTGACGTGGCGGCGATGATCGCCGAACCGATCCAGGGCGTTGGTGGTTTCGCGACACCGCCGGACGGTTTCTTCAAGGCCATGAAAGAGGTACTGGACGAGTCGGGGATCCTATTTATCTCTGATGAGGTGCAGACCGGGTGGGGCCGCACTGGCGAACATTTCTGGGGGATTGAGGCGCACGACATCGTGCCCGATGCGATGACCTTTGCCAAGGGTTTAGGGAATGGAGCTGCAATCGGCGGTGTGGTCGGCAAGCCAGATTTCATGGATGCAATCACTGCGCAATCGTTGTCGACCTTCGGCGGTAACCCGTTGGCGACCGCCGCTGCCCGTGCGACCCTCGATTACGTCATCGATCACGATCTGCAGCAACATGCACACAAGGTGGGTTCCTACCTCATGGACGGCGTGAAGCGGATCGCCGATGAAGTGCCCACGATGATTGATGTGCGTGGTCGTGGTTTGATGCTGGCGTTCGAGATGGGGAATCCGCACGATCTCACCCCCGACCCTGCTGCTGCAGCGCAGATACTTCAGGCGGCAAAGGACCGCGGTCTGTTAGTCGGCAAGGGCGGGCTATACGGAAACGTGATTCGGATGGCACCACCACTGACGTTGTCCGAAGATGAGGCTAAAGAGGGTCTGTCAGTGTTAGCCGATTCGATCAGAGCAGTCACCGGCGGCCCGGATAAATAGCTGCCTACGAAAGCCTTGGCTTCGTGGCACCGCGGCGCCGTTTCGCCACCTAGACAACGCCCAAACCTCGGCTGCCTTGCAATGTCCGCTTGTTCAATGAATTTCGTGTCCGGCGGTCATTGCTTTGCCGATTTAGCTGCTGGTTGTCTTCGGCAGTGCTACGGTCCGGGTTGACGAAATAGTTGCCATGATCACAGGATTGATTTCAGCGGGCGCTCCGTGCCAGTTCAGTCATATTCGATGCGGTTATCACAACGATCACCACCTGCACCGCTGGGCAGGGACAACGAGTCATTTCTCGTTCG
>JBDTCL010000190.1:0-9569 GCA_039923595.1 Antricoccus sp.
GGGTCGACAACATGCAGCTTCCTGGCATGTTGCACCTAGCGATCGTGCGCAGCTCAATGGCGCACGCGACGATCACCTCCATTGACGCCAGTGGTGCGCTCGATCGTCCTGGCGTACTCGGCGTCTATACCGGCAAAGACTTCGCAGAAGTGCAGGGCAATGTGCCATGCGCCTGGCCAGTCACCCCTGACATGGTCAATCCTGGCGCGCCCTCGTTGGCAGTGGATGTCGTTCGTCATGTCGGCGAAGCTGTAGCGGTCGTCGCCGCGCGGACCAAAGCCGCTGCCGAGGATGCTGCTGAGTCGATATTCGTCGACTACGAACCGCTGCCGGTCGTGCTTAACATGATCGAGGCAGTCAAAGACGGTGCCGATCTCGTCCATAGCAATACGACATCGAACAAGTCCTACACCTGGGCCTTCGACTCTGGTGCTGCCGGGACCGGCGGCAAGATCGAGGATGCTCTAGGCCAGGCTGAGATTACCGTCAAGCGCCGCTTTATCCAGCAGCGCTTGATTCCGTCATTTATGGAGCCACGCTCGTACATGGTGAAGCCGGATGGCGAAGCGATTACGCTGTGGTCCTCGACCCAAGTCCCGCACATTCTGCGAGTGATGCTGGCGATGACCCTCGGGATACCTGAGCACAAAGTCCGCGTTATTGCCCCCGATGTCGGTGGCGGTTTCGGCGGCAAAATCCCCGTCACACCGGAAGAAATCATTACCGTCCTCGTCGCACGCAAACTTGGCCGACCTTGCAAATACACCGAGTCACGCTCCGAGTCGCTGATGGCTGCCCATCACGGACGCGACCAGATTCAAGACGTCACATTGACTCTGAAAAAAGATGGCACGGTCACCGGTCTAGATGTCGAACTACATGCCGATATGGGCGCGTACTTGCGTCTCGTCGGTCCAGGTGTACCGGTACTCGGTGCGTTCATGTTCCCTGGCATTTACAAGATTCCGGCCTATCGTTTCACCTGCCATGGCGTCTTTACTAATAAGACGCCGACCGATGCCTACCGAGGCGCCGGACGGCCTGAAGCGACCTTCGCGATTGAACGGATCATGGATGAGGCCGCCGCCGAGCTCGGCATGGACCCGATGGAGTTGCGTCAGAAGAACTGGATCACTCACGAGGAGTTCCCGTTCACCACGGTTTGTGGTTTGACCTATGACACCGGCAATTATGAGGCCGCCACCGCTAAGGCGTTGGACCTCATGGGCTGGGATGAGCTCAAGACCGAGCGCGATAAGCGGCGCGCGAACAAGGCTGGAAAACAACTCGGACTGGGCATCTCCACGTTCACCGAAATGTGCGGACTGGCACCGTCGCGGTTGCTGGGTTCGCTCGATTATGGTGCCGGTGGCTGGGAGTCAGCGTCGATCAGAATGCTGCCGACCGGCAAAGTCGAAGTCGTTACCGGTGTCTCACCACACGGCCAGGGCCATGAGACGGCATTCGCGCAAATCGTCAGCGATCAGCTTGGGATCCCCTACGACGACATCGAGATTCTGCACGGTGACACGCAGTCCTCGCCCAGGGGAATGGATACCTATGGCTCGCGGTCTCTGGCCGTCGGTGGTATCGCGATCGTGAAGGCCGCCGACAAGGTGCGCGACAAAGCCAAGAAAATCGCCGCTCACTTGCTTGAGGCAAGCGAGGACGACCTGGAGTTTGACAAGGGAACGTTCGCGGTCAAGGGCACCGACAAGGGCATCTCTATCCAAGAGCTGTCCCTTGCCGTGTTCGCGGCGCACGACTATCCCGAAGGCATGGAGCCGTCGCTGGATTCGGATGCCACCTACGATCCAGAGAACTTCTCGTTCCCACACGGCACCCACCTCGCGGCCGTCGAAATCGACACCGCCACCGGCGAGGTCGAGTTGATTAAGTACTGCTGCGTCGACGATGTGGGCACCGCGATAAACCCGCTCATTATTGAAGGCCAAGTTCACGGCGGTCTCGCGCAAGGTATCGCGCAGGCGTTGTTCGAGGAGGCAATCTTCGATGCTGACGGTAACTTGACCACCGGCACGTTCGTGGACTACACCCTGCCGAGCGCGGCGGACTTGCCGCCGTTCATTACTGACCGCACCGAAACTCCTGCGACGAGCAACCCGCTAGGTGTCAAGGGTGTCGGTGAGGCCGGCTGTATCGCATCAACCCCCGCGATTATGAATGCGGTCGTCGATGCGGTGCGCCAGTACGGCGTCAACGATGTCCAAATGCCAGCCACGCCCGAGCGGGTGTGGCGCGCGATCCACAGTGGTGATCAGAGCAGTCCCACCGCCGCGGAAACCACCACTGCACATACCGACCTTTCTCACAACGGGAGCGCCTCATGATTCCGGCCAAATTCGATTACGCGAAACCAAAGACCGTTGAAGAGGCCATCACGGCTCTCGCCGACGGCGGCGAGGATGCCAAGATTCTCGCTGGCGGTCAGTCTTTTATCCCAGTACTGCGGCTGCGTCTAGCCGCGCCGTCGGTAGTCGTTGATGTCAGCGGCATCGAAGAACTGCAATCGGTGACCGAGGATGGGGATCGAATCAAAATCGGCGCGATGGTCACCCACGCCGATGTGTTGACCAACGCGCTCATCAAGGAGCATTTGCCGCTCGTGCAGCAGACCACTGAGACGGTTGCTGATCGTCAAGTACGCAACCGCGGCACACTCGGCGGAGCAATGGCACACGCCGATCCAGCTGGCGATCTTGGTGCCGTAGCAATCGCCTTGGATGCGACCTTTGAGATCGCGGGCAAGGATGGGCGACGCAGCGTCGAGGCTAAGGATTTCTTCGAGGACTACCTCACCACTGCCATCGGTGAGGGTGAAGTGCTGACCTCAGTATCGTTTCCCAAAATGACCGGTTACACGTCGTGGTACGAGAAATTCAATCGCATGGCCCAAGCCTGGGCAACCGTGGGCGTCGCTGTTGCGGTCAAAGTCGAAAATGACAAAATCACCGATGTCCGCGTTGGCCTGACGAACATGGGCTCGGTACCTATTCGGGCCGCAGGAGTCGAGCAAGCCCTCAACGGTGGCGCTGCGGACGAGCAGTCAATTGCCGCAGCCGCAGAACACGCGGCCGAAGGCACCAGTCCAACCGATGATTTGTCGGCTAAGGCTGACTACCGCGAGCACCTTGCCAAGGTGCTGACCAAGCGGGCGGTCATGAAGGCCGCAGGCCTGATGAAGCCAGTGGATATGTCCAAGTAACAATCAATCGACCTTTGTCGGATGCACACCAGCGCCTGAGTACGTCGCCGGTGTGCATCCGTCTTGATGTCGGTAAGCCCGCCCTGGCCGGATCGGCGAAAGCTGCCGCTCCGTCAGATTGATACGATCAATGTTCCCCCGTTAACAGGAGTGCCCTATGAAGCTCGAGCACAGCTTTACAATCCCGGTAACCGTCGATGAAGCCTGGCCCATTTTGCTGGATATCAAGCGTATTGCTCCCTGCATGCCGGGGGCCGCGGTTGACACTGTCGACGGCGATGACTTCTCTGGCACGGTCAAGGTCAAACTCGGTCCCATCAGTTTGACCTATAAGGGTCAGGCGAAGTTCGTCGAGAAAAATGACTCGACACACACCGCCGTCATCGACGCGCGCGGTCGCGACTCACGCGGCAACGGCACCGCATCGGCAAAGATCACCGCCAGCCTTGAGGGCAAAGGTGAGAGCACCGATGTCAATGTCGTGACCGATCTGAACATCACCGGTAAGCCCGCACAATTTGGTCGCGGCGTGATGGTCGATGTCGGCAACAAAATCATTGGTCAATTCGCTGACTGCCTCGCACAGAAACTCGGTAGCGACGAAGAAGACTCACCGGCGAGTGATGCCAAGCCCGCTGCCGCGCCGATCCCAGCATCCAACGGAGACGACAAAGCTGCCGCAGCTGGCAAACACGCTCTCCGCGAGTCAGAGAGCACTAAGTCAGCGGCTGCCGAACCAGCGGCTAAGCCCAAGGCTGCTGCAAAGCCAGCCGCTGAACCGGAACCGATCGATCTGCTAGAGCTCGCTGGCGGCAGTGTTGCCAAGCGTGCCATACCAGTAGTCGGCGCACTCCTTGCAATCCTGGGTCTTATTTTCTTTCTCAAGAAGCGCAAGTAGTCGCTTAACCGAGCGTCAATCCACGGCGGCCTGTGCATCGATTATTGGTGCATCGGTCGCCGTTGACGTCTGCGCGCATTGCCGCGCCCACATCACCAGTGCTGCAAGTGCTGCGACTTCGGTAACGACCAACACGCGTTCGGTCAGACCAAGCGGAATAGTCTGCCACCACGGCTGCCCCACTATCGTGCCATTGACGATCAACACGACCACATAGATCAGATATCCGGCACTTGCAGCACCAAGTACCGCACTCGCCCAGAGTGCGGTTCGCCCCCGCCGCAGCCGATGCGATCGCCGGGCTGAAACAGCTTGCGCGACAATCCACAGCACGCCAATCGGCAGTGCGATAAATGCCGCGATGCTCAGCATCCGGTGAATGGTGCCCGACGTGCTGGGACCGTACGCCCAATTCGTCTTCTCAAATACTGCTACGCCAGCCATCCCAAGAGTCCAAATCAGCAACATCCAGAATCCCACTGATCCCACTCGTATCTGCCTGGTCGACAGTAACGTCACAATCGCCGCGGCAGAGCCAACCACGAGCGCGATGACACCGATACTAAAGAGCCAGCCCAGCGAGGTGAGCGAATACTGGCTGATGGTCGTTCGGTACGGATCTAGCAGTGCGGTCGGCGCGATGAAATGCAGTGCACCGATAATCAGTCCGGAGACGATGAAGCCCAAAAATGCGATCTGCGCGCTCATCGGTGGCAACGAGTGCCCGACCCTAAATTGGCCGCATGTTGGCTCGTCCATCGGGATCCTCATCGCACTACGGTACGAACTTTTGCTCACGACTGCCGCGACCGCAGCTCACTCCTCGGCGCGCCGTCGACCGGCGGTTTGCCGGTGGATCTGTAGAGGAAAGCATATTGGCTCGAGGCGACCGTCTGATCAAATTGCGCAATCTCCAGCGTTCCGGTCTCGATAATCGTCTGATACACATAAGTGGCGACCACGTGGCCCCAGGACTCGATAAACGCCCGACGCGCCTGAAAAACGTCCTCGACCGGCCAGTCCGTCGGCAGCAGTTGACTCGGTAACCCTGGATCGTGCAACTGCAGGTGCGTCAATCTGCGCAAGTGAGCGTGATAATCAAACACTGTTCCCGCAATGGGTTTCAGGCGAGGCGCTCGATCTACGGCCTCGGTCAGCGTCCTGGTCACCGCTCGATACTCATTACCAAGTCCATCCAGCGACCAGGCCCGCCGAGCGGTTTCACGAGCATCATCAATAGACAGCTCGACCTTGGCGCGCACAACATACGCCTCTGGCGGGGCAGCCGAAATCATCCGGTGCAGCTCGCCAAAGGCGTCGCGTGGATTGATCAGTAGCCCCGGCCGCAGGGTGGCGTACCCCCCACGCATCGTCATCGTGCGCAGTTGATCGCGAAAAGCCCGATCACGTTCGGGAATCCAATAGATGATCGCGTGAAAAGAGCCATTCCATTCCACCGGATCAGTCCACTGACCACGTCGAATCCGATCGAATGCTGCACGCATCGAGCCGATCAGCCGGTACTGAGTTCTGCGGCCTACCCGCGTTGAACTGAGCGACCCGCTCGCACGCATCCTCGCCAGTAGAGTCCGGGCCGCGGGCTCCGTCAGACCCAGATCGGTCAAGAGGTGGATCAAAACGGTCCCGGGCATGGCGACCAGACCGGTCATCCCGAAAAGGAACGGAACCAGCGAAACACTGGGTTCGGCTGATTCCACACGGTCCGAACCCGGTGCCGTAGAGCGCGTTGGCGACTGTGCCAACTCGCGTGCCACAGCGTGCTATTCCGCGGTTAAGCCTGATTGGGCTACATACTCGCGCAGTCTTTCCAGTCCAAAGGCCTCCAGTGGACCAATCGAACCGCGCACAGTAACCTCACCATCGGCAATTTTTTGCGCTGTGAGTGCGATGAATGCCGCAGTGAAGTCATAGCCATTCACACCGCTACACCGCACCTCACAAAGCCGGTTGCCGGCTTTGTCAAATCCCTCAGCCAGAATGACTGATGAGGATAGCGAACGGGCGGCCTGGTCGGGGCCGCCGGTCGAGCCCGGAGTCTTTTTTTCCGCCTGGGCGACCAGTTCCGCTTGTCGTGCCGGATTGGCTAACAGCGGCTCAAGTGCGGCCGCTTGCGCCTGGACCTTATCTGGGTCGTTCCAACCGAGAAGGACCTCAACATCGCGCAGCTGTTCGTACACTCGTGGTAGCGAGAACGCTTCGGTCGAGCCGACACTGAAGGCGCGGCCCACACGACCGACCTCGACTTCACCGAATTCGTGCTTGGTCGCGGCCATCCGCTCGGTGACGATCGCACCGCCGCGGTAGGCGTATGCCGGATAAAACATCGCGGTTGCACTTGAGGCCGCCGTGCCGCCCGACATGCCGTCGCGGCTGCCTGGCCCAGCGTTGAAGTAGCCAATCTTGAGGGCACACACACGGTCATCGGCGACGGTCGCTAAGGCGCCAGCAAGATTACCGGGCACCCAGTCGTACCCAAGAGCAGTCATCATGGTGATTCCGGCTGACTTCGCACGTGGTCCATAATCATCAAAGATCGACCTGATGAAAGCGCCCTCGCCGGTCGAGTCGATATAGTGCGCGCCCTTGGCGATCGCAGCATCCGCGGCAGTCCGACCCCAGCGGATAAACGGGCCGACCGTGCTGACAAGCACATCGCCTTTATCGACCAACGCGGCAACCGATGCAGGGTCATTGACATCGGCGACTTGGGTGCTTAAATCACCGCCGAGGGTTTTCGCTAGCTCGTCGAGCGCTTGCTGATTACGGGCGGCAAGCAGCGGTCTCATACCGCGTTTCACCATTTCGGCAGCGACCAACTGCCCGGTATAGCCAGTAGCGCCAAACAGTACGACTTTCGCCATGATCAATCCTTTTGTCTCGGCTGTGCATTTAACGCAGCTTCGGCAGCGCTCTGCGCAAGCCGCGGATACCTTGTTTGATCCGCTCTTCATTCTCGATCAGCGCGAACCGGACAAAGCCTTCGCCACCGGGGCCGAACCCGACGCCGGGCGAAGTCGCAACGTGCGCCTCTTTGACCAGCATAGATGCGAACTCGACCGACCCAAGATGCTTATACGGCTCGGGAATGTTCGCCCACAGAAACATCGTGCCACGTGGCGCTTCGACTTCCCAGCCGAGGCTATTGAGACCGTTGACTAAGGCATCGCGACGTGCTTGGTAGATGGGCTGAACGTGTTTTGGATGATCGGACGCTTCGTTGAGGGTCACCGTCGCGGCGATCTGGATCGGTTGAAAAGCGCCGTAATCGAGGTATGACTTCAGTTTCTGCAAAGCACCAATAGCCTCATGGTTACCAGCCATAAACGCCATCCGCCAGCCAGCCATTGAGAATGACTTCGTCATCGAGTACAGCTCGACCGCGCACTCCTTGGCACCGTCCGCTTGCAGAATTGACGGGGGCGAGAAGCCATCGTAGCCAAGGTCAGCATAGGCGTTGTCATGCACAACAACGATGCCTTTTTCCCTCGCAAAATCGATGACGCGCTGAAAAAACTCCAGATCGACGCACGCGGTTGTGGGGTTATGCGGGAAGGACAGCACGATCACGCGAGGCTTCGGCCAGGAGTACTCGTATGACTCGACAATGTTTTCGAAAAGGTTCTCCTGCGTCCCCATCCGGATTTCTCGGACAGCCGCGCCGGCAAATAACGGGCCCCAAATATGGATCGGGTACGAGGGTGCGGGCACGAGGGCTGCATCACCGGGCTGCAGCAGCACCCACATCAGGTGCGAGAAGCCCTCTTTCGCGCCGATGGTCGAGATTACCTCGGTTTCAGGATCGAGATCGACATCGAAACGCCGCTTGTAATGGTTGGCAAAAGCCTCTCGCAACTTCGGGATACCGCGCGAGGAGGAGTACCGATGATTGCGACCGTTTTGGGCGGCCTCGGTGAGCTTGTCCACCGCCGTTTTAGGCGATGGCAGATCAGGATTTCCAAAGCCAAGATCGATAATGTCGATACCGGATCGGCGCGCCTGCATCTTTAGCGAATCAATGATGGTGAAAACGTACGGCGGCATGCCGGTGATGCGACGAAACTCCATTGGACGAGTCTAGCGATCCGGTGGCGCGCTCAGTCGCACGGTGAGGTGACGCAGGAAGAACTGCACCAGTGGCCCGATCGTGAGGGCATAAAGCAGGGTGCCGATGCCAAGACCGCCGCCGAGTGCAAAACCGATGATAAGCACAGTGATTTCGATACTGGTACGAATAATCCGGATGCTGCGGCCTGTGCGTGCGGCTAGACCTGTCATCAGCCCATCCCGCGGACCAGGCCCCAGTTGCGCGCCGATATACAAGCCCCCGGCCAAACCATTCAGGACGATGCCGCCAATCAGCATTGCAACGCGAACAGGGATCCCTTGCGGCTGCGGCAACAGCCATAGCGCAAGATCAACAACCGGCCCGATCACCAGCGCGTTCGCAATTGTGCCCAGCCCCGGCATTTGCCGCAGTGGTATCCACAGCAGTAACACTGCGATCCCGACAATGACGGTAATGGTCCCGAAACTGATCGGCAGATGCCTGATCAGTCCCTGGTGAAAGACATCCCATGGATCAAGCCCGAGCGCACCGCGCACGATGAAGCCCATCGAGATGCCGTAGAGGACGAGTCCGCCAAATAGCTGCGGCAATCGCCGACCGAGACGTCCTGCTCGCAGCTGCTGCGACGGGGTCAGACGAATGAGTGCCGGAGAATCCACGCTCTCATCATCAACTGAATTGGTATCTAAATAAATAGCCACTTCAGTACCAGCGGCCCTATTGTGGTGACATGCTCGCGCACCGAATTCCACCCCACCAACTTGCTTCGATGGTCATTGCGGGGGGCACTCTGAGCGCACCCCTATACCGGAGCCTCGCCGAACGCATTCGCTTACTGGCTGTCGACGGCCGCCTCCCGGCACTTGCCCAATTGCCTTCCGAGCGCGATCTTGCGACGGCGATGGGGTTTAGCCGAACCACCATTAGCACCGCCTACACCCGGCTGCGTGAGGCACGCGTTATCGGAGCACGCCGCGGTGCGGGTCATTTTATCACCGCTCATCGTCCAGATGTCAGTGCGCTGCTGCCGACCGGGCCCTGCGCTGATGGCGTCATCGGTATGGTCGCGGCCTGCATGGAAGCGATGCCAGGAACCACCGCAGCCTTCACCGCTGCGATGGAGCACCTGCCTCGCCTGTTGGCTGGGCCGGGTTATTGCCCTGAAGGCATTCCCCCGCTTTACCGAACAGCTGCTGACGTCGATCTACCCCGGCTATCTGGCGCCGACGCCGTCCATGGCGCTGGTTCAGCTGCAGCCGGACCTGACCGTGGGCAGCCTGGCGTCGGGCTTCACCTTGCCGGCCAAGACCTCGCTACGCGCCGGCCTGGCGCGCGGCGAGCAGACTGCCTGCGAGTTT
>JBDTCL010000191.1:0-3975 GCA_039923595.1 Antricoccus sp.
ATCACCGCGAACGCGAAGAAGCTGTTAGCGGCTATCGACGCGGCAAAGGCTCAGCCCCTGTGGCGGGTGCTGGTCTCGCTGTCTATCCGGCACGTTGGACCCACTGCTGCACAGGCGCTCGCTACCGAGTTTGGTTCCATACAGGCAATTATCGATGCACCGCTGGATTCACTGGCCGAGGTCGATGGGGTCGGCGCGATCATTGCTGAGTCGGTAAAGGCTTGGTTTGCCGTGGACTGGCATCTGGCGATCGTGGATCGGTGGCGAGCGGCTGGAGTGCGAATGGAAGCCGAACTATCGACCGTTCCAGCGCTGCCACAGACTCTCAGTGGCCTATCGATCGTGGTGACCGGCACGATCGACGGCTACTCGCGTGATGAGGCGACGGCAGCGATAACCGCCCGCGGCGGCAAGAGCGCTTCGGCAGTGAGTAAGAAGACGGCATTCGTGGTTGTCGGCGAGTCGCCAGGGAGTAAAGCGCAAAAAGCCGAGTCGCTAGGTTTGCCGATATTGGACTCCGAAGGATTCACCGCGCTGCTGCGCGATGGTCCGCCGCCGGGGGCGTAACCAATGTGGGTTGCCTGCTAGCGACCCGCTTGCTCAAACCGAAGATAAATACTGCGGGCGATACCGACCAAGTGCGCCATCCGGGCAACCTCGCTGGGCCTGAAGTCTGGACCACCCGGTCGACCAGCAACAATCGTCGCCGCCGCATCCGAGGGCGCGGCGATGAGTGAAGTGTCCAGGACCGTCCAGTCTGATGGCAGCTCGATTCTCGACGGATCTAAGATCGCCGCCACGGCGACGGGCTGCCAATTGCGCAGGGCCTTGGACTGATCTGGCGCTCCCTCGCTGCGCAAGAGCACGGAACCGTCGTGCGCAATCAAGACTGCCCAGCCAGAGCGGAATATTCGTGGAATCTCCTCGATCAAACGCTCGAAAGCTGCCACCGGTGCAGCAGCCATATCGTCGATCAGTTGTAGCTCACGATGGGTTGCCAAGGCTCCGTCGAACGGCCGAATCGACTCCACCCGCACCCCGTCTAGTGCCTGGGCAGCACTCATAATGCTGTCTGGCAGAAGGCCCGGCTCAAGATCGACAACGATATCGTCGACCGCGCGGTTCTGCTCCTTGTCGACGATATCGACGCTAATGATGTCGCCACCAGCCAATCCGATAGCGCTCGCCAACGCACCGAGTGAGCCAGGTCGGTCAGAGAGCACGACACGCAACAGATAGGCCATGAAGTAACAGTAGCGGCGCAGCTACGCCAGCGCGCCCACCCGCAGCAACAGTGCTGCACTCAGTGCGACGGCATAAACCAGTTGCACCTGCCCGGTGCGCGCCAGGACTGGGATCAGTTCACGGCCAGCGGCTGACGCCAGAACCTTACGAACGGGGAAGATCACTAGCAGACCCGCGGCGAGGACAAGCACTATGCCAGCGACCACCGCGACAACTGATCGTCCAGCAGCAGTGATTACGATCGCGACGCCCATGATCGTCGGCGCCACCATGATCGCCGAGTAGAGGATTCGAGTTCGATGATCTCCAAGGCGTACCGCTGATGTGCGCTTATCGACAAGGGCGTCCTTCGGTAAATCGCGCAGATTATTCGCAACCAGAACGGCGACAGCGAGTAATCCGACGGGGATTGAGCACGCTAACGCGAGCACTGTCAGCCGGGGACGGTCCGCACTGACATAGGCGGTACCCATCACAGCGACGAGACCGAAAAAGACGAATACGGAGATATCGCCGAGGCCACGGTAACCGTATGGGCTCGAACCACCGGTATAGAACCAGGCGGCCGCGATCGCAGCCGAACCGACGACCAGCAACCACCAAGAAGTGCTCGCGGCGAGCGCGAGACCGCATAATCCGGCGATCGCGAATGAGGCAAAAGCGGCAATTTTCACCCGCCGCGCCGGAACTGCTCCAGATCCAGTCAAACGTAATGGCCCGACTCGATCATTATCTGAGCCTCGGACACCGTCACTGTAATCATTGGCGTAGTTGACGCCGATCTGCAAAGCCAGCGACACAACCAAGGCCAACCCAACTCGCCACCAGGAGATGTGCAAGAACCAAGGCGTCGCCACCGCGTTTGCGGCGCAGGCAACTCCAACGAGCACGGGAGCGACGGACACCGGCAATGTGCGCGGGCGGGCGCCGACAATCCACAGTGCGATTCCGGTCGGTGCGGCGGGCTGGGCTGGCGAGGACGCGGGGGGCGAGGGCACTGGACCATCTTGCCGGATTATCGTCTGCGGGGCGACGACCGGCCAGCACGTAGACTGGGGCGACCAATAAATCGACAGGAACGATTAGCGAATTTATGACTACCGCGCAGGATGATTCCGCAAAGGACAGCCCCACCATCACCCGAGACGATGTGGCGCACCTCGCGCACCTCGCTCGCTTGTCGGTCACCGATGATGAAATCGCGACCTTTGCGACGCAACTCGGAAGTATTCTGCAGCACGTCCGCTCGATCGGCGAAGTAGCCGCGGCGGACATCGTGCCGATGACCCATAACGTGCCGATGACGAATGTGACTCGGCCGGACGAAGTGCGCCCGTCACTTGATCGCGACGAAGTACTCGCTGTCGCGCCCGCCGCCCAAGACGGGCGTTTCCGGGTGCCGCGCATTCTCGATGAGGAGGCTTAGCGATGCCCGAAATTATTCATCAAACCGCCGCTGAGCTTGGTGCCGCGCTCAGTACAGGCGAGGTGAGTTCAGTCGAGATCACTCAGGCGCACCTCGATCGGATCGCTAGCGTCGATGAGTCCCTAGGTGCGTTCTTGCACGTGGCAGCAGAACGCGCACTGGATGCCGCCGCCAACTCCGACAAAATCCGCCAATCTGGCGGCGAATTAGGCCCCCTTGCAGGGATCCCCATCGCGGTAAAAGATCTCTTTGTTACTCGCGGAATCGAGACGACGGCGGGTTCGAAGATTCTCAAAGGGTGGGTGCCTCCGTACGACGGCACCACCACAAAGAGGATCAAAGATGCCGGGCTGGTCATGCTCGGCAAGACAAATATGGATGAATTCGCAATGGGCTCGTCGAATGAGAATTCAGCCTTCGGCCCGGTGCGTAATCCCTGGGACAGCACTCGAGTTCCAGGTGGATCCTCCGGTGGGTCAGCTGCTGCGGTCGCCGGATTCGAAGCACCGCTGGCCCTGGGAACAGACACCGGCGGCTCGATTCGGCAACCCGCGGCATTTTGCGGAATCGTGGGCATGAAGCCGACATATGGCAGCGTATCGCGGTACGGCCTGATCGCTTTTTCAAGCAGCCTGGATACACCTGGGCCGTTTGGCCGAACGGTGCTCGATACCGCGATGTTGCATGAGGCAATCGCTGGCTATGACCCAGATGATGCGACATCCATCCAGGCGCCAACCCCGCCAGTCGTTGCTGCGGCGCATGCTGGGGCCCGTGCGGACCTCACCGGGGTAAAGATCGGCGTGGTTAGACAATTGTCCGGTGCGGGGTACGAAGCAGGGGTAATAGCGGCGTTCGAGGCAAGTGTGCAGCAATTACGCGATCTCGGGGCGATCGTCAGCGAGGTCAGCTGTCCGCACTTCGATTACGCGCTGCCGGCCTACTATTTGATTTCGCCGAGTGAGGCCTCCTCGAATCTTGCTCGCTTCGATGCTGTTCGTTACGGACTTCGGGTCGGCGATGATGGGACTGCAAGTTTGGAAGAGGTCATGTCGATGACCCGTGAGGCTGGCTTCGGGCCCGAAGTAAAGCGGCGCATCATTCTTGGCACCTACGCCCTCTCCACCGGCTATTACGAGGCCTATTACGGTCAAGCGCAAAAGGTACGGACATTGATCGCGCGCGATTTCAGCACCGCTTTCGATGAAGTTGACGTGCTGGTATCACCGACAAGCCCCACCGTTGCCTTTGAACTTGGTGCAAAAGCTAACGACCCATTGTCGATGTACCTTGCGGATCTTTGT
>JBDTCL010000192.1:0-2549 GCA_039923595.1 Antricoccus sp.
AGCTGTACAGGTGGTTGGGTCCGTTCTCAGGTGTTGTTTGCAGGGCAGGCCGCCGGGGTCGCAAAGGTGGGCCCCGGCGGTCGGACTGGAAGTGGGGTTTCCCTGGAAACAACGGCTGTGGCGATCTGAAAGCTGTATAGGTGGTCGCGTCGTTCCAGGGACGTTGTTTGCAGGACGATCTCGACACCGCTAGCGCTGGTTGAGGCCGTGCGCAAGAATGGGGATAATCGTCAAATCTCAGGGGAGCGAACGAAAATGACCGGATTGAGCTATTCCAGCGGACCATCGAGCACTTCACTGCTCGGCGAGACGATCGGCGAGAAGCTCGAACAGACAACGGCCCAGTTCGGTGACCGCGAGGCACTGGTCGATATGGAATCGGCTCGGCGGTGGACTTATCAGCAGCTCAATGATGACGTCGACAAGCTCGCCACCGGCTTGCTAGGCCTTGGAATCGGCAAAGGCGACCGAGTAGGTATCTGGTCGCCGAACACGCCCGAGTGGATGCTCGTCCAGTACGCGACTGCCAAGATCGGCGCGATCCTGGTCAATATTAATCCGTCGTACCGGTCGCATGAGGTCGCCTATGTGCTCAACCAAGCCGCGATGTCGACCGTAATCTCAGCTGAATCATTTAAGAGCAGCGACTACAAAGGAATGCTGGAGCAGGTGCGTGGGGACTGTCCGCATCTGAAGAACATCATCTATGTCGGCTCTGATGACTGGAACCGGATTGCCGCCACAGCGCCAGATAAGCCGCGGATTGCCGAAATCATGGCGACGCTTGACCGCGACGATGCGATCAATATTCAGTACACCAGCGGCACTACGGGATTCCCCAAAGGCGCGACACTATCGCACGCCAATATCCTCAACAACGGTTATTACGTCGGTATCGGCGAGCAACTGACTGAAGCGGACCGGATCTGCGTGCCGGTGCCGTTCTATCACTGCTTCGGCATGGTGATGGGCAATCTCGCCGCGGTCTGTTTCGGCTCATGCATTGTGATTCCGGCTCCCGGCTTTGATCCGGTTCTGACCTTGCAAGCAGTCCAAGCCGAGGGATGTACCTCGTTGTACGGCGTGCCGACGATGTTCATCGCCATGTTGAATCAGCCGATCGGTGACTACGACCTCTCGACCCTGAGGACCGGCATCATGGCCGGCTCGCCATGCCCGATCGAAGTAATGAAGCGGGTCATCAGTGAAATGAATATGACCCAAGTCATGATCTGTTACGGAATGACCGAGACCGCCCCGGTATCGGCGCAAACCAGCCCAGATGACAATCTCGACCGCCGCACGTCGACGGTTGGTCAGGTGGGACCGCACCTGGAGATTAAGGTCGTTGATCCGGCAACTGGCTTGACGTTGCCGTACGGCGAGACCGGCGAATATTGCACCCGTGGGTATTCGGTGATGCTTGGTTATTGGCAAGATGAAGAGAAGACCGCAGAGGCTATCGATAAGGCCGGTTGGATGCATACCGGCGATTTGGCCGTGATGGACGAGGACGGGTACGTCAATATCGTCGGTCGTCTGAAAGACATGGTGATCCGCGGAGGCGAGAATGTCTATCCGCGCGAGGTCGAAGAGTTTTTGTATTCGCATCCAGACATTGAGGATGTGCAAGTGGTGGGCGTTCCTGATGCGAAGTATGGCGAGGAACTATGCGCCTGGATCAAGTTGCGCGCGGGCGCGCCGGTGTTGGATGAGGTAAGCGTGCGCGAGTACTGCACGGGAAAACTAGCGCACTACAAGATCCCCAGGTATGTCCGTCTTGCCGAGGAGTTTCCGATGACGGTCACCGGCAAAGTGCGCAAAGTTGAGATGCGCCAGACGTCGATCAAGGATCTTGGGTTAGAGACCGCCGCATCAATCAAGAACGCCTAGCGCGGGCTTAGGCGCAGCTAGCGCAGCGCGCGCTGGATTTTGCCGATCTCACCGCGAACCTTTTCCAAGCGTCCCGATTCGATCCACAGGTCAGCAAACTCGCTATCTTTGCCGAGGATTTGGGTCAGCATGGTGCGTGCATTCGGCAGCAAAGCGCCGACTGTTTCGGTTGGAATTTTGGCAACTGCGTCCATGACCTCGGGAGAGTCTGCTTCATATCGTTCGAGTTTGGCGGCCAGCAGTGCGCACGCAGCGTACGCTTCCATGCCGTCGACCTCATCGATCGTTTCGCCCGATTCGGGCAAAGCAAGGATGTCGGTGAGTAGATTGCCTACGTCATCCGGATTTGCCTCGCTGATTTCCCCCATTAGGTCAAAGGCGTCGTCATTTTCGAACGGGCCCGTGCCCCACGCGCTCATTGCTGAATTGCCTCCTCGTCGGTTAGTTGGCTAAGTCTTGCAGTAGTCCTGTGGTTTTGGCTACTTAGGGTGTCGATTTGGCGTTCATGAGGTGCACGGCATCGTGGCGAAAGGTTTCAAATTGCTGGACGCAGGCAACGTAGTACGGCTGGACGTGTCAGCTTTCGGTCTAAAGAATCGCTGCCACCTCGTGTACATACGTTCTTCGGGCCGCTGGTGATAGCGGCACGCCGCAGG
>JBDTCL010000193.1:0-2622 GCA_039923595.1 Antricoccus sp.
TTGGCAAGAAGAATGGCTGGCGCAACGCGCAGTCTTCGGTGATCGCGCCCACCGGCACCATCGGTTTCATGATGGACTGCGACACCACCGGCATCGAGCCAGACTTCTCGCTGCTGAAGTTCAAAAAGCTGGTGGGCGGTGGCTCAATGCAAATCGTCAACTCGACCGTTGCGCCATCGCTACGTGCGCTGGGCTACCAAGAGGAGCAGGTTGAGGCCATTGTCGAGTTCATTAGCGAGCATGGTCATGTGGTGAATGCGCCGGGTTTGAAGTTTGAGCACTATGAGGTGTTTGACTGCGCCGTCGGAGAGCGAGCGATCTCACCAATCGGTCATGTGCGGATGATGGCTGCTACTCAGCCTTTCATCTCAGGAGCGATTTCTAAGACAGTCAATATGCCAGAGACAGCCACTGTCGAAGAGATCGAGGACATCTATTTCCAAGGCTGGAAGTTGGGACTGAAGGCGCTGGCGATCTATCGCGATAACTGCAAAGTTGGTCAGCCACTATCGACGAAGAAGAAAGATGCTGATCCACAGCCGGCTGTTGCTACCGTGGTGGAGCATCGGCCGACCCGCAGGCGGCTGCCCAAGAAGCGGCCCAGTGAGACCACCTCATTCACTGTGGGCGGTGCCGAGGGATACCTGACCGCTGGGTCTTATCCAGATGACGGCTTAGGTGAAGTGTTCTTAAAATTAGGCAAACAGGGTTCGACCCTCGCCGGGGTCATGGACGCCTTCTCGGTGGCAATCTCGATCGCACTGCAGTACGGCGTGCCGTTGGAGTCCTACGTCAAGAAGTTCACGAATATGCGCTTCGAACCGGCGGGTATGACTGATGATCCGGATATCCGAATCGCACAGTCGGTGATCGATTACATTTTTCGCCGGCTGGCCCTGGACCACTTGCCCGAAGAGACTCGTGCGGATCTGGGTATTTTTTCAGCCGCTGAGCGTGCTGCTCAGGTCGCCGATTCGGTGAGCACGGTGCTGGTTGAGGATGCTGACCTCGATCTGGAGGGCTTGTCTGGCGGGGTGTCGATCAGCACTGCGACAGACCGTAGCTCGGTGACCGCGTCGGTGGGTTCGTCTGCAGAATTGATGGAGCTGATCCAAGGCAAGGGAGCCGACGCGCCACTGTGCCTCTCTTGTGGAGTCAAGATGCGACCAGCCGGTTCGTGCTACGTCTGTGAAGGATGCGGTAGCACCAGCGGTTGCAGCTAGCAACATCTACAGTGCGAAAGGCCCGCGCTGAATCCAGCGCGGGTCCTTCCTGCGGTCGCTAGTGCCGAATCTGGGTATTGAGCCAACTTGGTTTTGGCTGCGCGACTAGGACAGATACTTCTTGAGTGCAGGGCCGTGCACGACACGTGCGGGAAGCCACGCACGTGAGGATGTCGCGGCAATCCATTCCGCAATTGGTAGCGGTGCTTCGCTGGCAGCCAAGATGACATTGCCATAACGCCGACCTCGTAACACCGACGGGTCAGTAATGAATGCCATTCGGTCAACAGCTTCGTCATCTTCACCGAACGTCTCACGCACTGCGGCAAGCTCGGCACGAGTCAGTGACATCCGTGGGTTCTCCCCAATGTTCGTGATGTAGAGCCCTCCCGGACGAAGTACGCGACGTACCTGCTCTAACAATTGACTGTTCTGCAGATGTTCCGGAGTCGACCGACCCACGAAAGCATCACGTATCACGACGTCAAAGCGAGCGGCTTCGCTTTGACAGAGCGCATCGTAAGCATCGGCATGGACGAGACGGAATCGGCGCGAGGAGCGGACACCGAACTGTTGCCGGACAACATCGATAAGCGCACCATCAATTTCGACCAAAACCTGCCATGAACCTGGCCTAGTCGCTTCTACATAAACACCCAGGGTGCACGCCGCTGCACCCAAATGCAGCACCCGCAGCGGCTCGCCCGCGGTTGCGAGGGAATCGAGTAAGTCGCCGATCCAGCGGGTGTATTCGAAATCTAGATATGTAGGGTCACTCAGCGCGACGTAGGACATCATGACATCGTCCACGGTCAGTAGCCAGCCGCCGTCTCGATCGCCATCCATGGCCAGCTGCGCGGTCGCGTTGTTGATCTGATACTGGCCTGGCTGAGGATTTGGCCTAAGAAAACGCAACCCCTCAGACTGCACCCTGGGTAACCAGTAACGGCGGCGATCGTCAGAAACCACCGCAGATCTAGCGCGTCGAGCCATAAGGTCCCTTAACCGACGAGGGCGACACCGAGTTGAGGCAGCCCATCAGTGTCCACAGCGGAAAGGTATTTATCCACCGGTTTGCCAGCTGCTGGTTGCCTAGGCACATGCAGCCCACAGTAGTGGAATGAGCAAGCGACGATCGACCCCGAATCCGCTGGAACCGATCAACTTCAGCACGGGGGAGCATCGGCCCCGCAATCAACCCACGCGGATCAAGATTCACGGCGTAACACAATTACGCGAAGCGATACCGTATCTGCTCGGATTCGTGCCAGAACACTCTGTGGTGTTCGTCGGATTGGCCTCTAATGACACGGTATCTATCACTGGACGAATTGATTCACCCGCCACCGCGGCACAAGCAGTTGACGTCGCCGATGCGATCAGTGCCGCCCTCGCCCAT
>JBDTCL010000194.1:0-10024 GCA_039923595.1 Antricoccus sp.
TCAATCCCATGTACTTGAGCGCATTCGCAGCGGCCGTGCGTGCTGACTCGTCTTTGAAAGAGTTCGGATCGGGGACCTCACTGGACAGTGGCGCTCCTTGTCCCGGATTGGTGCCCCAGGTGACAAACGGTCGCAGAGCCGAGGCGTCGAGCGTGATCTCCTTATCGAATGAGGCGTCCGCGTCGGTAGGCAACGATGACCAGTATTTGACTGCAGCATCCCAATCAGCGCCCTTAGGCGCGCGTTCCTTGTCCTGCAAGAAGTCAAAAGTGGTTTGGTCTGGAGCGATCATGCCCGCCCGCGCACCGGCCTCAATCGACATATTGCAAATCGTCATCCGCGCTTCCATCGACAGCGCTTTAATGGCCGGGCCTCGATATTCAAGAACATAGCCTTGGCCACCGCCAGTGCCAATCTCGGCAATGACGGCCAGGATGATGTCTTTGGCCGTGACGTCAGTCTCGAGGGCTCCATCGATATTGATCGCCATTGTTTTGAATGGCCGCAGGGAAAGTGTCTGGGTCGCCAGCACCTGCTCGACCTCACTCGTGCCGATACCGAAAGCGAGCGCGCCAAATGCGCCGTGCGTCGAAGTGTGGCTATCTCCGCAAACCACGGTCATACCCGGTTGCGTGAGACCAAGCTGCGGGCCGATCACGTGCACGATGCCTTGATTTTTATCGCCCATGGGATAAAGCGGGACCCCGAACTGCGCGCAGTTTGCGCGTAGCGTGTCGATTTGCAATTTAGAAACCGGGTCAGCGATTGGCTGATCAATGTCGGTTGTCGGAACGTTGTGATCTTCAGTCGCGACGGTTAAGTCTGGTCGTCTGATCGGTCGTCCGGCAGCGCGCAAACCGTCGAATGCTTGCGGGCTGGTCACCTCGTGGATCAGATGCAGATCGATATAGAGCAGATCAGGCTCCCCTACCGATTTCCGAACGACGTGGTCGTCCCATACTTTCTCTGACAGTGTCTTTCCCACTTGATGTCCTTTCAAGGCTAAAACGTTTGATCCACCGGTCGTGATCGATTACGCTCGATCTCAAATAGTGGAAGTATGTCCGGCTAACTGGAACTCTATTCCGCGTTCGGCCCGTATCCCATTCGATCTCACAATACGGAATTGGTGTCTCATCATATGGAATTATTAACGGGAATCGGAGTGCTCGACAAAGCGATTTCGATTACCCGAGCCTGCGCAAAGCAACCGCGATCGCTGGCCGATCTCGTCGATGAGCTCAACTTGCCGCGGGCAACAGCGCACCGTATCGCGTCTGCTTTAGAAGCACACCGGTTATTACGACGTGATGCTCACAATCGTTGGGTACTCGGGCCGGCCATCGGCGAACTAGCCATTTTTGCCCAAGATCCATTGGTCGATGTATCCACGGTCGTATTGAGGATGCTTCGCGATTCCACAGGCGAGAGCGCTCAGGTGTTCATTCGTGAGGGCGATAAGCGGATTTGCATCGCAGCTGCCGAAAGGATGAGTGGGCTGCGCGACACGGTCCCGGTGGGTGCGCGCTTAGAAATGGGTGCAGGTTCCGCTGCGCATGTTCTCATCGCGTGGAGCGACGAAAACGATCGCACTCAAATCCTCACCCATGCCGCATACTCAGCACGCACGATCGCAGCCGTGCGGCGACGTGGTTGGTCGGCGAGCATCGCTGAGCGTGAACCTGGCGTCGCGTCAGTATCGGCGCCGATACGCAATCCGCGAGGCGTCGTCGTCGCCGCAATCTCGGTATCGGGTCCTGCTGATCGAATTGGTCGATCGCCCGGTACGCGACTATCTGGGCCATTGCTTCGAGCAGCAAAGCAACTCGAGTCACATCTATAGCGACCAACCTTGCCTAGATGCTTGACGGCGCTTCTTGCGGTCGAGCACCGAGCTCGGCGTCCATCCGCAATAGCCCGCCGCCATCCGCGCCGGTCAATTCCAGGCGACCGATGATGTCTGAGACAGTTGACTCTTCTTCGATTTGTTCGGTGAGAAACCACTGCAACAGTGGAATGCAATCCAGATCATCTTCGGAGTTAGCCAGACGATAGAGGTCGCGGATCTTTGCCGATACACCTTGTTCGCTAACGCGGGCAGCCACGAATGCCTCGAGAGCCGAAGAGACCTCGAGCTTCGGCGCCTCGATTTGACCGATCTTGGGGCAATTGCCGCGATCGAGCATGTGACTGATGAACTTATCCGCGTGGACACGCTCTTCGTCTGACTGGATCCGCATCCACGAGGCCATGCCGTCAAAGTCGAGGTTCTCTAGTTCGATCGCCAATTGCAGATAAACCGTGGCTGCTTGCAATTCAGCAGTGATTTGCTTTGAGAATGCCTGGTCCAGATTTGCGGTGAGCTTCATATCCATAATCGTACGAACCCAAAAGTGCGACCTAGTGAGGAGGTTGGGTTTCCTGCAAGGCGCGTTCTTTAAGACGCTGAGATCGGACGGAACCGTACCAGTGCGCTGCCCTGCCCTGTGTCGTGAAAGACGACCTCCACGCGCTGCCCTATGGACGGTTCGCCCTCGACGATGTTTGTCATCAGTCGCGGGCCCTCTTCCAGCTCAACATATGCGAGAAAATATGGACCTGCCTCTCGGTAGTCGCCGTTCCCCTTCATCGTGCGAGTCCAGCTATATACCGTGCCGCGACCACTGGCGATGAACACGACGAGATTTTGACCCCAGCACTGGGGGCAGATTGCTCTGGGATACCAAATGACCACATCACAATCGCTACAGCGTTGTAGCTGTAGTTCGCTACGGTCGGTCGCCGCCCAAAAATCCGCGGTATCTGTATTCGGTGATGGTGCCGGTGCTGGAAGTGTCATGATCAGTCCCTTCCGAGGATGACAGTTGCGCTACCCATTCGGTTGCCAAGATTGCCGCCAGTACCGTGCGCAAGTGCAATCTCGCAATCGGGCACCTGAACGGCAGCGTGTGCTTCACTGCGCAGCTGCCTGACCGCCTCGATCACTTTGGTAACACCGCCCCGATTGGTGGGATGGTTATTGCATAGACCGCCGCCATCGGTATTGAACGGTAGTTTGCCAAACGGTGCTTCCAGCGCTCCGTCAAGAACGAACTCACCGCCCTTGCCTTTCTCGCAAAACCCGAGATCCTCGATAGTTTCCAGCACCGTAATCGTGAATGAGTCGTAGATCGACGCGTAGTCAATGTCGCTATGGCTCACCCCGGCTTCTTCGAACGCCCGTGGCCCAGACCAACGAGCACCGGTGAATGTGAGATCGATACGCCCATTATTCATATGTTTTGGCGCCTCGCCGTGACCGAGAATTGCCACAGATTGACGGTTGAGATCCTTCGCGATGTCGGCGCTTACGACGATCACTGCACCCCCGCCGTCAGTGATGACGCAACAGTCCAGACGATGCAGCGGATCGCTGACCATTGGCGAATTGATCACTTCCTCGACGGTTACTTCCTTTTGCAAGAACGCATTCGGATTGTGCTTGGCGTGTTTCGATGCAGCTACTTTGATCATTGCCAGTTGCTCGCTGGTCGTGCCGTATTCATACATATGCCGCTGCGCTGCTATTGCATATCCGCCGGGGGTCGACAGTCCGTATAGATTTTCAAACGTGAATTCCGGAGCGTCGAGAAATGCGCGTCCTGGTGGTCCCATCATGCCTGTTCGCGGCTTGCCGCCAAGAGTAATCAGGGCGATGCTGCATTTACCGGCGGCGATCGCGGCGGCGGCATGGCCTACCTGAGCGACTGGAGAGGATCCGCCCATCTCGGTGTGATCTAGATAGGACAGTGACAGACCCATGTACTCGGCCATCGAAAGTGAGCCGAAACCCGGCGCGTCTCCACTGCAGAAATAGCCGTCGACATCCCCGAGCGTCAATCCAGCGTCGGCGGCTGCACCGATTGCGACCTCAGCGTGGATCTGGGCGACGGAGGAATCGGGCAGATGTCGCCCAGGATGCTCGAATACACCGGCAATTCGGGCGCGCTGTTGGGTCATTGTTACCTCATCACTTTGTCAACAAATCAGCTACGGGCAGTCAACCACGCCAGCTATGCCAAATCGACGGCAGCTAGCGCAGCGTGCGAAAGCTGCTAACGCAGAGTGCGAAAGCTGCTAACGCAGAGTGCGAAAGCTGCTAACGCAGAGTGCGAACAAAGTCTGCGATTGCGGTTCCGATCGCCTCAGCGCTGTCTTCGTGGATAAAGTGAATGCCGGGCACGGTCAGCTCGATCTGATTTGGCCAGGTACGACAGAATTCTCGCTGCGCACCGACCAGTATTGAGCCGGGCTCTGCATTAATAAATAACTTTGGCAGCTCCGAGGATGCCAACCATTTCGAATACGCACCCACAATCTCCACTACTTCAGCTGGCTCCCCAGCGATGGGAATTTGTCTCGGCCAGGTGAGCGTAGGCCTGCGCGATTCACCAGCCTCCACATACGGTCGGCGGTATTCGGTCATCTCCTCGGGCTCAAGATCGCGGATGACCGAGCCAGGCAGAATCCGCTCGACAAACATGTTCTTGTCCAAAATCATTGATTCTCCACCGTCACCGCGGAACCCTTGAAAAACCTTGCGAGCGTTTTCTGGCCACTGATCCCACGAGTCCACCGGCGCGACAATTGCCTCCATATAGACAATCCCGGCGATCCGATCCCGATTTTGATTGGCCCAGTCAAATCCAAGCGCTGATCCCCAGTCATGCACAACGAGCACAATCTCATCGCCGAGGTCTAACTGATCCCACAGCGCGAACAAGTAGTCGCGTTGCTCGAGGTAGGTGTATCGGTCCGGTCCGCTCGGTGACAGTTTGGAGCTGTCGCCCATACCAATGAGATCTGCTGCGACGAGGCGACCCATATCTTCCAGATGTGGCAACACATCGCGCCAGAGATAAGACGAGGTCGGATTGCCGTGCTGAAACACGATCGCGGGGCCCGAGCCTTCATCGATATACGCCATCTGGCTTCGTTGGATATCCAGGTATTTCTTGGCCGCGTATGGCGTGATTCCCATATTGACTCCCTTGGTTGCCTGCTGCGAGTGCCTGCTGATCACTGTTACATAGTTGATTGGTTACAGTCGAGGAATCTGCTGATCTTAGGAGTATTTGTGTCGATCCCCGACGTAATGGCCGGCCGTCTCGCGATACCGGCCGTCGCCGCCCCATTGTTCATCATCTCCACTCCGGAGCTGGTGATCGCCCAGTGCAAAGCGGGGGTCGTCGGCTCGTTTCCATCGCTCAATGCCCGACCTGAAGCGGTCTTCGAGGAGTGGTTGCAGCGGATCGAAGCCGAACTTGCAGACTACGACGCGGCAAACCCGCAACGGCCCAGCGCACCATTCGCAGTTAATCAGATCGTGCATCGATCGAACGGGCGTCTTGAGCACGATCTCGACATGTGCGTCAAGTACAAAGTTCCGATTGTGATCACATCACTGGGTGCGCGCGAGGAACTCAATCAAGCGATCCATTCCTATGGCGGGATCGTGTTGCACGATGTCATCAACGATCGGTTCGCGCACAAAGCGATTGAGAAAGGTGCAGACGGGCTGATCGCAGTCGCAGCTGGTGCGGGCGGGCACGCCGGAACGCAATCACCGTTCGCGCTGATCCATGAAATCAGGGAATGGTTCGACGGCCCGGTACTACTCTCGGGCGCGATCAGCAACGGCAATGCGCTTCTTGCAGCCCAGGCAGCTGGCGCAGATTTGGGCTACATCGGCTCTGCATTCATTGCCACCCAAGAGGCCAATGCCGATCCGGGCTACAAGTCCATGATCGTCGACAGTGCGGCGGCCGACATCGTCTATAGCAATCTATTCACCGGAGTACATGGAAATTATCTGCGCGGCTCAATTGAGCGGGGTGGCCTCGACCCAAATAATTTGCCCGAATCAGATCCGTCGAAAATGGATTTCGGATCGGGTGGTAGCGCCAAGTCCAAGGCATGGCGCGATATTTGGGGCTCGGGCCAAGGTGTCGGCGCTGTCAAATCGGTCGTTCCGGTTGCGGAATTGGTTGCTCGACTTGCCGCTGAATATGAATCGGCGCGAGGTCGGTTGGCCGCAGCCGCTGCAGCTTACTAGCGTACGGAAATCGAATGTCGAATCTAGATCAGTCTGGCCATTTCGCCCGAGCTTCAGCCGTCCGTCGGATGGACGAGCAAAACTATGTTGGTGAAATTCCTGAGGGTTGGGATATTGCCGGCAATACCAACGGCGGCTACCTGCTCAGTATCCTGACGCGGGCACTGTTGGATGCGAGCGCTAAACCCGATGCAATCTCAGTAACTGCGCATTTTCTCTCACCGGGCAAACCCGGCGCGGTGCAGATTGATGCACGAGTTTTAAGATCTGGCAGGACTTTCACGACCGTTACCGGCGGGCTCAGTCGAGACGGCAAGATCCTCGTGCACGCGACCGGGACATTTGGGGACCTCTCATCCGGCGCATCCGGGGTTGAGCGGGTGGAGGCCCTGCCACCGCAGCTCCCGCCGCCGGACGAGTGCATAGGTATCAGCGCCCAATCATCGTTCGCACCGCCGTTTATGACGAACCTCGACTTGCGTCTGCATCCAGAAGATGCTGGTTTTGCCACGGGTGCACCGCACGGTCGTGGACAGGTCCGGGGCTGGATGCGCTTACTTGACGACGAGCCGATCGACACCGTGGGATTGATTCTCGCAACGGACGCGTTTCCCCCGACCGCATTCAATGCCGCACTCCCGGTCGCCTGGACGCCCACAGTGGAACTGACCACCCATATCAGGTCACGGCCAGTGCCTGGTTGGCTACGTTGCGAATTCACAACACGGTTCGTCACCGGCGGCTTCCTCGAGGAAGACGGCGTGGTGTGGGACTCCTCGGATCGCCTGGTTGCACAGAGTCGCCAGCTCGCACTGCTACCGCGCGGCTAGTCAAGCGCAGAGCTATGACCGACCGATCGCCGGATGCGTCGTGAGAGATGGAAACGACTAAGCACCATAGCGGCGCGGTGACTGTCTGGGTCGTCGACGGGTAGCCATCGCGCAGCCGGACTTCCTCGTTCTCTTGGAACCCAGAGCGAGACCTGATCCAGCATGATGAGCTCGATACTCAATCCTCCCCTATCGCAAGTGTGACCCAGCGCGCATAATTTGACCACGCACAAACTGCGCATGGCAGACCGAGGAGATTCCATGACCACCACCGCCCCCGCGACCCGTCCGGATACCGACGGAGCCACCGATATCACCCATTTCGATGTCCTGATCGTCGGCGCCGGCGTATCCGGCATCGGCGCGGCACATCACCTCCAACAGCAGTACCCCGACCGCACATTCGCCATCCTGGAGTCCAAGGACAAGCTCGGCGGAACCTGGCGCACGCACTCCTACCCAGGCGTGCGTTCAGACAGCGATCTCTTTACTTATGGCTACCGTTTCAAGCCTTGGCGAGGCGCCTCGATTGCCGCCGGCGGTAAGATCTTGGAGTATCTCGACGAGGTCGTCGAGGACGATGATCTGACTCCGCACCTGCGATACCGCCACAAGGTCACCGCGGCTAGCTGGTCGACCCAGGATCGCCGCTGGAGCCTCGACGTCACCCGTGAGGACACTCACGAGCAACTCCGTTTGACCGCGAACTTTCTGTGGATGTGCCAGGGGTACTTCAACCACGACGAGCCGTACACGCCGCACTGGAAGGGCATGGACCGGTTCCAGGGCCAGATCATTCATCCGCAGTCATGGCCCGAGGATCTGGACTACACCGGCAAGCGCATCGTCGTCATCGGCTCGGGGTCCACCGCGGGGACGCTCATCCCGGCGCTGGCTGAGAAGGCCAGCCACGTCACGATGCTGCAGCGTTCGCCGTCGTACTACTTTCCACGCCCGCTGGTCTCCGATCTCGAGGCGACGTTGCGCCCGCTTGACCTGCCGCCCGACTGGTTCCACGAGATTCTCCGTCGGCAGTACCAGGCCGAGTTCGACTGGCTGGCCCGCACCGCGTTGGATGCACCCGATGAGGCGCATACCTTCCTCATGGACTCAATCCGCCCGCTGCTCCCCGAGGGCTTCGATATCGAAAAGCACCTCACTCCCCGGTATCGCCCGTGGCAGCAACGAATCGTCATCGTGCCCGACGGTGACTTGTTCACGGCTATCCGCGACGGGAAGGCGTCAATCGCCACGGACACCATTGACGAGTTCACCGAGAACGGCATCAAACTGTGCTCCGGCGAGGAGCTGGCGGCGGACATCGTCGTGACGGCAACCGGATTCAACATGTCGTGCTTCGGAGATGTGCCGTTCACCGTCGACGGTGAACGTGTCGACTTCACGAAACGGGTTACCTGGCGCGGCATGATGATCAGCGGCGTACCGAACATGGCGTACTGGTTCGGGTACTTCCGGCACAGCTGGACCCTTCGGGTCGACCTGGTTAGCGACGTGGTCGAACGTCTGATGAGGCACCTGGACGAGAAGGGTGCCACCGTGGTGACGCCAACGCTGCGCCCGCAAGACGCCGACATGCCGCTACTGCCGTGGGTGAGTCCCGACAACTTCAGCGCGGGCTACGTGATGCGCTCGCAAGACGTGCTGTTTAAGCAGGGCGACCGCCATCCGTGGACCCACATGTACGAGCACGCCGAAGAAGTGGAGCTGCTGCCGAATGCTGACCTCGAAGACGGCCTGATCTACGACTGATGCTCAATTGCCTACAACGCAAGGCCCCGTCCCGGTCCCGGGTCGAGGCACTCGAACGAATCGACTGACAGGAGCCAGGTATGACAACGCAGGCCGTCCGGACCGGTGTCACATTGAACTACGAGGTGAGCGGCGAAGGAGACCCACTACTGCTCATCATGGGGACCTCTGGGTCCATTCCGTTGTGGGGGGAGCTAGTGCCCCGCTTGGCCGAGCATTATCAAGTCATCGCCTTCGACAACCGCGGCCTCGGCGGTAGCGAACGCGGCGACGGACCGATGTCGGTCGCGTCGATGGCAGAGGACGCCTCCGCGCTCCTCGAGGCACTGGAGATCCCCAAGGCGCACATGATGGGTTGGTCGCTGGGGTCGGCCATCGTCCAGGAGATCGCAATCGCGCACCCCGAGCAGGTCGCCTCAGCGGTTCTCTACGGCACCTGGGCCCAGTGCGACGGGTTCCAGCGGTCGGTTCTGTCCGCCCTACGCCTGCCCTACGTCGTCCGAGACATGGAGGCGGCGCTGGCGGCGACTGGGATGGCATTCTCACCGCAATTGCTGGACAACCCTGACTTCGAGCAGATGATCGCCCCAATGATCCCGTTCTTTCCACAGACCGACGAGCAGATGGCGGTCACCGTCGAACAGTGGGACGCTGATCTGGCGCACGACACGCTGGACCGACTTGGCGAGATCACCGCACCCACGCTCGTCGTGGTGGGTGAGCAGGACCTGCTCACCCCGAGCTGGCAGGCGAAGAAAGTGGCCGACGCGATCCCGGGCGCCCGCTTTGAGCTCGTCACCGGTCCCGGATCGAGCCACGGGATGCACATGGAACGCCTCGACGACTTGCTAAGAGTCACCCGCGAGTTCCTCGACGCCAATCCGCTTCAGTCCTGATCGGATCGGTCGGAAGGTTCGTCGTTGCTCATGAGGGCGGTGGGCAGGTCGTGTCGGCTGGTGATGCTGAGTTTGTGATATGCGCGCAGTAGGTGGGTCTGCACAGTGCGGGGCGAGATCGTCAGTCGAGCTGCGATGGCGGTGTCCGAATGGCCCGCGGCAGCGAGCATAGCGATCTGCTCTTCACGCGGGGTCAGATCCGTGTTGTGGAAGTCGGCTATCGCGCCGATGACTGCCTGCTCGCAATTATCGTGCAGTCCCGTGGCGCGGACGCTGGCTCGGGCAGCTGCCCCTGGGTCGCCGAGATGGCGGAATGCGTGTGCGGCTGCGTAGCTCGCTTCCGCCGCGTACTGAATGGTCCCGAGGCGTTCGAACCGTTCGCTGACCTTGGCGAGCCGGACCGGGTCGTTATCGGCGCGAGCGTGGGTGTGTTC
>JBDTCL010000195.1:0-6354 GCA_039923595.1 Antricoccus sp.
AAAACGACTGTCGGCAGAACTTGGCGCCCGAATACTGCTCAAGCGCGAAGATCTCAACCACACCGGCGCTCATAAGATCAACAATGTGCTCGGTCAAGCACTGCTGACACGGCGGATGGGCAAGACCCGCGTGATCGCCGAGACCGGGGCCGGCCAGCACGGAGTCGCTACGGCCACCGCCGCCGCGTTGATGGGGCTGGACTGCACCGTCTACATGGGTGAGATCGACACCGATCGCCAATCGCTCAATGTTGCTCGGATGCGACTTCTTGGAGCTGAGGTCGTGGCCGTTCGATCAGGGTCACGAACGCTTAAGGACGCGATGAACGAGGCTTTCCGTGATTGGGTAGCCTCCGTCGACACCACGCACTATGTGATCGGTTCGGTGGGCGGGCCGCATCCGTTTCCGGCGATGGTCCGAGACTTCGCCGCTGTCATTGGGCAGGAAGCTCGAGAGCAATCGCTGCAATTGCTCGGCAGGCTTCCAGACGCCGTTCTTGCGTGCGTCGGCGGCGGTTCCAATGCAATCGGGATTTTTAAGGCATTCATCCCTGATCCGTCGGTCAAACTGTATGGGTTCGAGGCCGCGGGTGATGGCGCCGATACCGATCGGCACGCAGCGACGCTGACGAGGGGCCACACTGGCGTTTTGCATGGCATGAAGACGAAGGTCCTGCAGGACGAAGATGGTCAGACACTCGAATCACATTCGATTTCTGCTGGCCTTGACTATCCAGGCGTCGGACCTGAACATGCGCACTTGCAAGCAATCGGACGGGCAACTTATCTGCCGATCAGCGACACCGAAGCGATGGACGCCTTTGCGTTGTTGTGTCGAACCGAAGGGATTATCCCAGCAATCGAATCGGCACATGCGCTCGCTGGCATCCCTCAGGTGATCGCGCAGCTGGGTCCGGAAGCGATTCTCCTGGTCAACCTATCGGGCCGTGGCGATAAAGACGTTGCGACCGCTGGAAGCTGGTTTGATGTGATTGGCGTGAGTAGGACCACGTGAGTGCTCTCGCTTCAATATTTGGCCGATCGCGGTCTGCTGATCGGGCCGCTCTCGTGGGTTATTTGCCGGCTGGCTATCCGGCCAGAGCCAGTTCGGTGGATTGTTTTCGGGCACTAGTTGACGGCGGCTGCGATCTGGTCGAAGTCGGGCTGCCCTACTCTGATCCGGTGATGGACGGTCCAACTATCCAGGCGGCTGCCGATCAAGCACTCGCTGGCGGCACCCGAACCCGCGAGGTGCTTGAGATCGTCGAAGAACTTAGCGCCGCCGGGATACCTGCAGTAGTGATGTCATATTGGGCGCCCATCGCCCGATATGGCGTTGACCGGTTCGCGCGAGACCTAGCCGCAGCCGGCGGCTTAGGAGTCATCACTCCAGATCTGATCCCTGATGAAGCCAGCGAGTGGATCGCGGCCAGCACCGTACATGGTTTAGATCGCATTTTTCTGGTCGCGCCATCATCGCGCCCAGAGCGATTGCGCTCGACCACCGCTGCCTGCACGGGGTTTGTTTACGCAGCCTCGACGATGGGTGTCACTGGCGCCCGCGACCAGGTGGGCAGTGATGCCCAAGACCTAGTTCGGCGCACTCGGCAGTTCACCGATCTACCGGTGGGCATCGGACTTGGTGTTCGCACGCCCGACCACGTCGCGCAGGTCGGCGCATACGCTGATGCAGTGATTGTAGGCTCAGCATTCGTCACCGCAGCTGGCTCGGATAAGCCAACCACCGCCTTGCGCGAACTGGCAAGCAACCTCGCCGAGGCGACGGCGCGCCGATGATTACCACGCTCGCGGCGATTGACAGCCCCACATTCGGCGCTATTCATCTTGGTCCGCTGACTATCCATATGTACGCGCTGTGCATTCTGACCGGTGTTGTTGTGGCGATCTGGATCAGTGGACGTCGGTTGGTAGCGCGCGGTGGCGCCGAGGGCGATATCCTCGATCTAGCTATCTGGGCCGTGCCCTTTGGGCTCGTTGGTGGTCGTCTTTACTCAGTGTTCACCACCCCAGAACCGTACTTTGGTAAGAACGGCCACCTGATCAACATCCTCAGGATCTGGGACGGTGGCCTCGGCATTTGGGGAGCCGTTGCCCTTGGCGCTGTCGGTGTCTACATCGCTGCGCAACGCAAAGGCCTTCGGATGTCGGTAATCGCCGATGCAATGGCGCCTGGGCTCATCATCGCTCAAGGAATAGGCCGAGTCGGAAACTTTTTTAACAATGAGCTTTATGGCGGCCCAACAACGCTGCCGTGGGGACTTCGGGTGTGGCAGTACAACCTCGGTACGGGTCGAGCGATCACCACAGCGGGTGGCCAGCCCATCCCGGTCGACGGAGTCGGCTCCCAGGTTCTCTACCACCCGACTTTTCTGTACGAATTAATTTGGGACGTGGCGATCGGGATTGCCCTTATCCTCATTGATCGCCGTTTCAAACTTGGCCGTGGCAGAGTATTCGCGTTGTACGTTTTTCTCTACTGTGTAGGCCGGTTGTTTGTCGAGCGGTTGCGCATCGATCACGCAGAAATCATCCTCGGTCAACGGCTGAATGTGTGGACAGCTATCCTGGTGGGACTCGGTGGGCTCATCATGTTCTTTATCCGCAAAGGCCCCCGCGAAAGCTCTGCCTATGTCGACGGCCGCGAACCGGCCATCATCAACAGCGAGAGCAGCGAATCATCGCCAACTGATCATCTGTTAGATGATCAGGACGCGGTTGGCACACCGCCACAGGAACAGATCGCTGATCACGATCCCCCGGTGCCAGGAAACCCGAATACCCGCTAACAGCACCTGGGCGAACCGCCCGGTCAAGGCTGACCGGCGCGCTATTGAGCGCAGCCTAACCGCAGTGTAAAGTTCGAATGTTGGGCCACCGTCGTTCCGATCTTCTGCATACCCCTTATCGAAGCGTTCCTGATATCAGGCATCTGATTTCGCGCTCAGATGGGATCAACTTCTGCAACGACGGGAGCCTAATGTCGATTTTCTCAGCGGTACCAGAGCCGCAAGGCCTTTATGATCCGGCAGACGATGTCGATTCTTGCGGCGTCGCTTTCGTTGTCGACATCTTGGGCCGCCGCACTCATCAGATCGTGCGTGATGGGCTCACTGCGCTGGAAAATATGGATCACCGAGGTGCCGCGGGTGCTGATGCGGCATCGGGTGATGGTGCCGGCATGCTGACCCAGATTCCGCACGACTTTTTCCTCGCCGAAAGCGGACTGGAAATTCCGAACCCTGGATCGTACTGCGTCGGTCAGGCGATGCTGCCCCTAGACCCGCAGCAGCGCGCCGACGCTCAAAGGCTGATCGCTAAGATCGCGAGTGAAGAGCAACTGACGATCCTCGGTTGGCGAGAGGTGCCCACCTGCGCCGAGGGAGCCGGAATCGGCAGCATTGCGCGTGGCTGCATGCCGTCATTCTGGCAAGCATTCATTACCTCAGACCAGCGCCGCACCGGGCTTGATCTCGAGCGAGCAGCGTTTGTGCTGCGCCGCCGAGCGGAACGGGCAACTGAAGAAGCCAAAGTAGGTGTCTATTTTTCCTCGATGTCGCCTCATACGATTGTGTACAAGGGAATGCTCACGACCAACCAACTCGGTCGGATGTTTCCAGACTTGCATGACGAACGGTATGTATCGGCATTATCGCTCGTACACAGCCGCTTTTCCACCAACACGTTCCCGTCGTGGCCGCTGGCGCATCCGTTCCGATTTATTGCACACAACGGCGAAATCAACACCATTAAGGGCAATCGAAATCGGTCTCGCGCCCGTGAAGCGCTCCTTGAGAGCGATCTGATCCCGGGAGATCTCAGCCGACTTTATCCGATTTGTACACCGGGTTACTCCGATTCAGGATCTTTCGACGAGGTCCTGGAGCTGCTTTATCTCGGCGGTCGGTCGCTGGCCCACGCGATGCTCATGATGATTCCCGAGGCTTGGGAAAACAACCATGACATGCCGCGGGAGTTACGAGACTTCTATCGCTATCACGCCTCGTTACAAGAGCCATGGGACGGACCGGCCTGCGTCACGTTTACCAACGGTACGCAGATTGGCGCTGTGCTCGATCGCAACGGGCTGCGTCCAGGTCGCTGGTGGCAGACCAAGGATGACATCGTCATTCTTGCTAGCGAGTCAGGTGTGCTTGATATCGCTCCGGAAGACATCGTGGCCAAGGGCCGACTACGACCAGGCCGAATGTTCTTGGTCGATACCGAGCAGGGACGGATCATTGATAATGACGAACTCAAGGAGCAGTTATCGGCTGATCAGCCCTATGGGGAATGGCTGCACGCTGGTCGTCTGCATTTAGAGAAGCTTCCGCCGCGCGAGTCCGTCCTGGCAAGTCATGAGTCGGTGGTAAGACGTCAGCAAACATTCGGATATACCGAAGAGGAAGTCCGACTGCTGATCGAGCCGATGGCGCGAAGTGGAACCGAGCCACTGGGTTCGATGGGCACCGACACTCCGCTAGCGGTGTTGTCGCAGCGACCGAGACTGATCTACGACTATTTCGCCCAACTTTTCGCTCAGGTGACAAACCCGCCGCTGGATGCGATTCGAGAAGAGCTGGTCACCAGCCTCGCTCGGGTCATCGGTCCTGAGCAGAATCTTCTGGAGCCGACGGCGGCATCGTGCCGACATCTCGTTGTTCCGTTCCCCGTGATCGATAATGATGAGCTCGCTCGAGTGCTACATATCAATGACGATGGTGATCTGCCGGGCTTCGAAGCCGTTCGAATCGCTGGGCTTTACCGAGTCGAGGATGGCGAGCAAGGCTTACGCGCGGCGATTGAACAGGTCCGCCACGAGGTTTCCACGGCGATCGCCGACGGAGCCAGAATGATCGTGTTGTCCGATCGCGATAGCGATAGCCAGCATGCCCCTATCCCATCACTGCTGCTGACCTCGGCAGTCCATCATCACTTATTGCGCGAGAAGACCCGGCTCAAAGTGGGTTTGATCGTCGAGTCGGGGGACTGCCGTGAGGTCCACCATGTAGCACTCCTGCTGGGGTTTGGAGCCGCTGCGGTAAACCCGTACCTTGCGTTCGAAACCATTGCTGATCTCGTGGCTGACGGAGTGCTGAAAAACATCGACGCACAGGGGGCTGTGCGCAACTACGTTAAGGCACTTGGCAAAGGGGTGCTGAAGGTGATGTCCAAGATGGGCATCAGCACCGTGGGCTCGTACACGATGGCCCAGATATTCGAAGCGATCGGGCTCTCACAGGATCTGCTCACCGAATACTTCACGGGGATTCGCTCTCGCCTCGGTGGTATCGGCCTTGCCGAGGTCCACGGCGAGGTAGCGATGCGACATCGCCGCGCCTATCCAGGTAATGAGGCTGACCTGGCGCACCGCAGACTTGAGGTGGGCGGCGAATATCAGTGGCGTCGCGAAGGCGAACTGCACTTGTTCAATCCTGAGACCGTGTTCTTGTTGCAGCATGCCACCCGCAGCAAGCAGCGCGAAGTGTTTAAACGATACACCGCCGCGGTGGATCAGATGAGCCGCAAAGCCGGGACTCTGCGTGGTCTGTTTGCCTTTAAGGAAGGCGTCCGCGCCGCCATTCCGTTAGCGGAAGTCGAACCGGCGAGCGAAATTGTCAAGCGTTTCTCCACCGGTGCGATGTCCTACGGCTCCATTTCGGCTGAAGCACATATCGATCTTGCGATCGCGATGAACCGGATCGGCGCGAAATCCAATACCGGGGAAGGTGGCGAAGACGTCGAGCGATTGTACGATCCGCAGCGCCGGTCAGCGGTCAAACAAATCGCGTCGGGCCGATTCGGTGTGACGAGCGAATATTTGGTGAATGCAGACGATTTGCAGATCAAGATCGCGCAGGGCGCAAAGCCTGGCGAGGGAGGGCAGCTACCCGGTTTCAAGGTATATCCGTGGATTGGGCAGACTCGGCACTCCACTCCTGGTGTCGGCTTGATTTCACCACCGCCTCATCACGATATTTATTCGATTGAGGATCTCGCGCAATTGATTCACGATCTGAAGAACGCGAACGAGTTTGCGCGAGTGCATGTCAAGCTCGTGGCGCAGGTTGGTGTCGGCACTGTCGCCGCAGGGGTCTCCAAAGCGCACGCTGACGTGGTGCTCATATCAGGCCATGACGGCGGCACCGGTGCAACACCGTTGACGAGCCAAAAACATTCGGGAGCGCCGTGGGAGGTCGGTCTGGCTGATACCCAGCAGACATTGATCCACAATGGGCTTCGGGACCGCATCGTCGTGCAAGTCGATGGCCAGATGAAGACCGGTCGCGACGTAATCATCGGAGCACTTCTTGGTGCTGAAGAGTTCGGGTTCGC
>JBDTCL010000196.1:0-8628 GCA_039923595.1 Antricoccus sp.
TGTCTTTGGGGACCCCCTAGAAACGCAACTCAACAGACAAATTGTTGGTATCTGCTGCCGATTACGTTACACAATCTCAATTCCTTGACCAACTATAGCGACGATTGGCAACAAATGATTCGATTTATCCTACCAGCGACAACTGAAGGAGTCTCAATTATGGCCCACTCACCAGAGTCATTGCTCCCCACCGCAGAGCCGATTTCGCTGATCGACCAAGACGGCGCCGCGGTCGAAAATTCGGATTACTCCATGCCCGATGATTCAACGCTGCTCGCCGGTTACGGCGCACTTGTCGTCGGCCGCCGGATCAACGACCAGGCCTACGCGCTGGTGCGCCAAGGCCGGCTCGCGGTCTACCCGTCATCCCACGGTCAAGAAGCGTGCCAGGTAGCCGCGGCGCTCGCACTCGGCGCTAATGACTGGCTTTTCCCGACCTATCGCGACACGGTCGCGGTTATCACCCGAGGCGTCGACCCGATCGGGGTCATGGAGTCATTTCGTGGCGATTGGCATTGCGGTTATGACCCTAAGCAATACAAGGTCGCTACTCAGTCGACACCGCTTGCGACCCAACTGCTGCACGCCGTTGGCGTGGCGCACGCGGCGACGCTGCGTGGCGAGGACACGGTGGCCGTGGCGCTTTGCGGAGATGGCGCGACGAGCGAGGGTGACTTTCATGAAGCTCTCAATTTCGCAGCCGTATTCAAAGCGCCGGTCGTCTTCCTCATTCAGAACAATGAATACGCGATCTCCGTACCGCTGGCAAAACAATCGGCAGCACCCTCGTTGGCACACAAAGGCGTTGGATATGGGATTCCTAGTCACCGCGTGGACGGCAACGACATCGCCGCCATGCTGGCAGTGGTCGGCGAGGCGATCGCACAGGCGCGAGCCGGCGGCGGACCGCAGTTGATCGAAGCGCACACCTATCGCATGCAGGCGCACACCAACGCAGATGACGCCACCAGGTATCGCACCGCCGACGAGGTCGCGCAATGGCAAGAACGCGATCCGTTGTCGCGGGCAAAAACCTATCTGACCGATCAAGGCATTCTCGATGAGCGATCAGCCGCCGGATTCACCGCACAAGCAGATCAGATCGCAGCCGAGCTTCGTACCGCGCTCGGTGCTGAATCAAGTCCCGATCCAGACCAACTCTTCAAATATGTATATGAAAAGCCGACGTCTGCATTAATCGAGCAACAAGCAATGCTCAGTGACGAGATCGAAAGGGAGAGTGTCTGAGATGACCGCTCTGCTAGATCGAACAATTAACTCCGAAGTCCCCGCGACATCGAAAATTACGATGGCGCAAGCCCTTAACCGAGCACTACGCGAATCGATGGCAGATGACCCATCGGTTCTCGTTTTCGGCGAGGATGTCGGCACGCTCGGCGGCGTTTTCAGAGTGACCGATGGCCTCACGCGTGATTTCGGTGAGAATCGCTGCTTCGACACGCCGCTAGCGGAGGCTGGCATCATCGGATTCGCCGTAGGACTGGCGATGAACGGAATGCGGCCGGTTGTCGAGATGCAGTTTGACGCGTTTGCTTACCCCGCGTTCGAGCAGATCGTCAGCCATGTCGCGAAGATGCACAATCGCACACGAGGCGCTGTCAAAATGCCGATCGTGATCCGGATTCCTTACGGCGGGGGGATCGGGGGAGTTGAGCACCACTGCGACTCGTCTGAGGCTTATTACGCACATACTCCCGGGCTGACAGTGCTCGCGCCAGCCAATGCCGAGGACGCGTATTGGATGCTGCGCGAAGCGATCGCTTCGGATGATCCGGTGGTTTTCCTGGAGCCTAAAAAACTGTACTGGGCGAAAGATGATGCTGACTTTTCGACGCCGCGCCCTGGTATCGGTCGGGCAGCGGTGGTGCGCGATGGCACGGACGCAACCCTGATCGCCTACGGTCCGAGCGTGGTCGTCGCGCTGGAAGCCGCTGAGGTCGCCGCCAGTGAGGGTCGGAGCCTGCAGGTGATTGATCTTCGTTCGATCACGCCTTTTGATGATGAGACCGTGTGTGCGGCAGTACGCAGCACCGGTCGCGCAGTCGTGATCGCTGAAGCTCCTGGCTTTGCCAGTGTTGCATCAGAGATCGTGGCACGGGTATCCGAACGGTGCTTCAACTCGCTCTATGCCCCTGTTCGACGGGTCGCTGGGCTGGATATTCCATATCCTCCGCCTCGGCTCGAACGCCACTACTTGCCTAGCGTGGACCGGATCCTCGACACTGTCGATGACTTGCAGTGGGAGGACGCATGACGGATCAGGATTTCCTGATGCCAGATCTCGGTGAGGGACTCACCGAGGGGACAGTCGTGCGCTGGCTGGTCGCTGAAGGCGATTCGATAGAGATAGACCAAGCGATTGCCGAGATCGAGACCGCGAAGGCAGTCGTGGATGTGCCTTCGCCGTACGCCGGTAGGGTGGCGATTCTGCACGGTGGTGTCGGCGACGTGATCGCGGTCGGTACGCCACTTATTTCGGTCCGACCCGAAGGCGACGATTCTTTCGTAATCGCGCCGCCGCAAGGCGCTCCAATCTCTAATTCCGCATCGCATGCTGCGAGCGCCGCGGCGCAGACATATCGCGAAGAGGAGCGCGCCGGCTCAGGAAATGTCCTGATCGGTTACGGAACCGGTGAACCACAGTCGGTGGGTCGTCAAAGGCGTCGCCGCGCGCACGCCAACTCAAATGATTCGTCGCCCCCGGCGATCGATGCACCTCGTGATATGTCCCTACCTCGCTCAGCGCTAGCAGCGAACCCTGATGTCGAGCCAGCGTTCAGCGAGCTCGTTCGTCGGTATGACGGCAATGCGACATCCCAAGGGACAGCGCCCCTGGTGACTTCACCCGTTGTGCGCCGACTCGCGCGAGATCACCAATTAAATATTGCAACTCTTAAAGGAACCGGGCAAGACGGTCTCATTACCCGTACCGATGTTGAGAACGCGATCGCCGAGCGCGTCGAATCGCCGTCAACTTTGCAGCAGTCCGCGGAATCGGCCGCAAGAAGCGCCGTATCCGCGCCAAGCCCCTCACCATTATCACAATCAATGCAACCGCAAGTTGCGACGCCACGGCACGCTGGCAAGACCAATTCGAGGACCGGTCTTCAGGAATTGTCCCGCGAACCCATCTCCGGATTTCGCAAATTAGTTGGTGAGACTCTTAGCCGCAGTCGCACCGAGATTCCCGAAGCGACTGTCTGGGTGGATGTCGATGCGACGCCGTTGGTCGAACTGCGCGAAGCGCTCCGAGCCAGCGGTGGACCCGGCTTGCTGAGCCTGGTCGCTCGGTTTGTCGTCGCTGGTTTGATGAAATATCCAGCTCTCAATGGATTCCTCGACACCGATCGCAACGAGCTCGTTGAATACGCCGGTGTCAATCTCGGGCTTGCGGTGCAGAGTGATCGGGGGCTCGTTGTGCCGGCGGTCCTCAATGCACACCTGATGACCACTCGTGAGCTTGATGCTGAGATCAAACGGCTCACCGAGTCCGCTCTCGTCGGCAAAGCAACGCCGCAAGAGCTGACTGCGGGTACCTTTACCTTGAATAACTTCGGCGGTTTCAACGTCGACGGTAGCGCCGCGATTATTAATCATCCGCAGGTGGCGATTCTCGGTCTAGGCCGGATCATCGATAAGCCGTGGGTGGTCGAAGGCCAGATCGCAATCCGCAAGATGACTCAATTGTCGTTCGTGTTCGATCACCGAGTGTGCGATGGCGGGGTTGCTTCGGGCTTCATTCGGTTCGTCGCTGACGCGATCGAGAATCCTGCGCGGATCATCGCCGATCTTTAGGCTACTTGCTAGAACGGGTCGTTGCCCGTCTCGCGGATCGGCCCGAGGCGCGTTGAGCCGAGGTCATCGGTTGGCTCAATGCCCAGCGCTTCTGTCAGATACGACGGCTGGCCGTTGTGCTCAAAATTTGCCTGTAACTTGGAGATCTGACGACGACCTGGGTATGCCACTCGCGCAAGTAGTGCGAAGCCGAGTGCGGCGCCGATCCATGCTGGGACCCGAGATGGCGGTTGTGCAGAGAAAGCGAGTGCCAGTCCGACAAGCGCGGGGGTTTCAGCAAGCGCGAAACGCAGCATCGTCGTCGTCTGAAAGATCGCGCGGGCGCTCGCCATTGTGCTTTCTTTGTCGTGGCGAGCCGACTGCGCAATGACACCTCGGAAACCGATAACTTCGCAAGCCAACAGGGCGCCTGTCGCCACGACGATCGGTAGGAGCATCCCAATCGCGTTGACCTGCTGACCGGGAATCACCAAGAATGCTACGAGACCAAACATCACGACCGCACTCATGCCGACCCCGATGATCAACCGATACTGCTGAACCAGCCCTTGTGAATTCACTCAAATTACCTTCTTGGTAGCTTTTCGCTCTCAACCGCGACCAACAAATGGCATTCCAGTCGCACTGATGACCATCGAATTGATCGTCGCTGATGGCGGTAGCGTCGCCATCATAACGACAGCTTTACTGACCTCGTTCACATCGAAGCTTGGTTCGATTTTGCGGGAGCCGTCGGCTTGCGCCGCTCCCGCGCCTGCCGCAATCGCGGAGATCAGATCGGTAGCCGCATTGCCAATATCGATTTGCCCGGCACTGACCCCGTACGCGCGACCGTCAAGATCGATTGATTTGGTAAGTCCAGTAATCGCGTGTTTAGTGGCGGTGTACGCCGCCGACTTCGGACGTGGGGTATGGGCCGATATTGAGCCATTGTTAATGATCCGACCACCCTGTGGTTGCTGTTTGCGCATCTGACGGACAGCGGCTGCTGCGCATAGCATCGAACCGGTCAAATTCACCGCCACGGTGGCGGTCCATTCAGCGACCGGAATCTCGTCGATATCATACGAGGGCCCAAAAGTGCCGGCATTATTGAAGAGTACGTCGATCCGTCCGTAAGCATGAGCCACAGCCTCAAACGCTGAATTTACCGCTTCGGCATCTGTCACATCGAGCGGCAGCACCAAAGATGGACCCGATAGGAGCGCCGCGGTCTCATCTAGACGCTCACGTCGACGTCCGCATAACGCGACGTTGAAACCCGCTTCTGCAAAACCGATAGCGCAGGCGCGTCCAATGCCCGAGCCTGCACCGGTGATGATCACAGTCTTCGTCTCAGTAGTCATGGCTTCGACCTTAAACGTGCGGGCAAATTCTTCTGACGGGGAGTCGTGGCGAAAGTAGCTGGCCTCAGTAGACGTAGTTGGCGTGATAGTTAAAAGTGATGACGACGGCGAGAACGCTCACCACGATTAACAGCATCGGAATCCATAGCAGGCGGCCCCAGCGCACCGACCGACTTGCGAGGACAAGCCACGCAAGAGCCGCCAGTACCCCGACACCGCTCACCGCACTCATCGCTACGGCCATCTCGTTCGTGTCATGGCCGATCGCGTTAGGCAAGGCGTAGGTAATCGAGATTTCGGTGAGGCAGATGGCGGTACTCAGTGTGCCGAGCACGATCGCGGCGAGACCAAAGCTCCAGCGCCACGCGGCGACGCCTCGCGGTGCTGCGGTTTGAGTTCCGTTTTCCTCCATGGCATTTCGACGTGACCGCTGCGGAATCAGTTCCCGAGTCTCCCCGCCGAAGTCTCGTCAAATCGCCACGCGCGTCAGGTTTACACACGCAGATTGCATAAAGCGTGTGCGAACGTGACGCGCGTGAGACGACAAGCCACACCCTCGCTATCGCTCGGGCACCGTTTCTCGTTTGGAGCGAGTGACGGGAGCCGTCGCTACGCTCCTCCCGGTTCCCGCAAGCCCCCAACAAACAAAAACAGCACCCTCGCTATCGCTCCGGTACCGTTTTTGTTTGGAGCGAGTGACGGGAATCGAACCCGCGCTATCAGCTTGGGAAGCTGAAGTTCTACCATTAAACTACACTCGCACGCCACGAAATCCCTGGTCAGTGGCTATTGTGAGCCTCGGGATCTCGTGGACTTTGATTCTAGCCGACCGCTAGTTTTTCTTGGTTCCGGGCAAGATCCCAGCATCGATGATCGCTTTAACGAATGGCTTCGCCGCTGCGAAAATATCATCGGCATCGTCGGTTCCGACCCAGATCGACGCGGCAGCGTCGTCGGTATGGTCCTCGATCCAGCGATCGAGGTCAGCGCCGCGTTCAGTGAGTACTTCACGCTCACCGTCGGCGCTCACTAAGCCGCGATCGGCCAGTCCAGCCGCGGCGCCCTTCCAGGCTGCTTCGTTCCAGTTGCGGCTGCCCTGCAGCTGCTTTTTACTCATCCCGCCATGACCGGCGCCGTCCGGATGGTCAGCGGCATGAAATACGTTCGCCTCGACGGGAGATAGCCCAGCTAGCACAAGTGCGGCGATATGCCCATCCCCGCGCCATTCGCGCAAGATCGATAATGCCTGCCACAGCGCCAAATGTGGCGTTTGAGGCCATGGCTGCTGCATCCAGGCGCCCGCGAGCGTACGACCGGCTGTCGGTGCTGACTTGAGCATCTCCTGCAACCGCGCGGCGAGCTTGGGCAAGCCGGAGTTGTCCTTCAACTCACCAAGTGCATCGCTGAATACTTTGTCCAGGACTTCATACCGAGCATCTGAGAGCTGCCCAGGGCTGTATTTCGCCATCGCATCGTCCCAGCCCGCAGCAACGGTCTCAGGGTTGAAGTTGTAGAACGTGGTCGCGACCACCGACGAGGTGCACGCTCCCATGGGTGCGGCGCGCATACCGAAATAGCCGCCGCCCCACGAAAGGTCCATCTCCTTGACCTTTGCGGCCATCTCCGGCGCGAAATACACCGGTAGGTGATACGGCTCAAGCATCTTGTATGCCTTGCGGGCTAGGTCTCGCTCGCGCTCATCGTGCCGGAATTCAGACATCGTTGTCTCCTCATCGCAGTGTGTGTTCCATTAAACGTGAAGCCGTGCGGCGATCGCATCGCGGTGCGACTCGGCGTAGCGCACTCGGGCGCGAGTGCGGGCAGGTTCGCCAACCTTCGCCAAGTTCAGCAGTCCAGGGTCGCCCTGTCGCTGGCCTGCCGCTATTCGATCGGATGCGGTGCTCATGCGCAGCACGCTGGCGTCGAAAATGTGCAATGGAGAATAGTGTCGGTAACTGTCAGCAAACACGATCAGCCGCCGAGCAACTTCATTGGGCACGATGTCGCGATAGAGCGGGATCGCGGTCCACGCAGCAAAAGCGACATCGTCAAGACGGTCACCGGGGCCGGCCATATCCCAATCGAACAGTCCGACTGCGTCGTCGCCGTCAAATGCCCAGTTGTAGGAGCCAGGATCGTTGTGGCAGATGATCTGATCGGCTTGCAATTCGCTACGCCCGTACCGCCACTGAACCTCACCTGTGGGGCGGTAGTTGGCGACCGCATCGTGGAATTGTTTCAGTTGAGAAGCGATCGATCCAACCTGTTGCTCGGACAACAGATCGTCGTCCGGTTCGTGCGTCGATCCAGCGATATATCTAAGAATTTCCCGATCCCGAGAGTCGATTCCGAGCACTTCCGGTGCAGCGAGGCGGTTAGCCTTCAGGTATCTCAGCAGGTCATGCACTGCCGGCGTCCATAGCCCGGTGGGCCGACGGACTGTTTCGCCAACTCGAGTCGCGCCACCGGTTGCGCCTCCAGGGAGCGGCTCGCCGTCGAGCATGATCTCTTTCAAGGCTGGCAAGTGTGGCCGATCCGGTTCGAGCCAATCGAGTTCGTCTAGGTATTCGGGGTCAACCCAACGAAGCCCGAGATGCTCCGTAGAACTCGGCGTGCCGTGAACTAACGATGCGGTGACAACATGTAGTACGTACTGATCATCGATGCGCGACGAACCCGATAGTTCTTGTATATTTGCGATTTCGCAATGTAATTCCTCACGAATCTCACGTTCCGCGGATTGGGCCAGTGATTCGCCTGCAATGCATTTACCTCCCGGTAACTCCCATCGCCCGGCCTCAGCGGCTGGATAGGCGCGCTGCGCGGCGAGTAGTTGACCACGTCTAATGATCGCGACGCCGACGACTGCGCTAGCCAACTATCGAGAACCTTCGGTTGGCCAGCGGCGGAAGTTCATCCAAGATCGCGAAGGAGTGGGACCGCGTTGGCCTTGATACCGCGAGCCATAAATCTCGGAGCCATAAGGATGCTTAGCAGGAGAGCTGAGCATGAACAAACATAGCTGCCCAATCTTCATTCCCGGCCACAGTGTGATCGGCAAGTTTGCCATATTCGACAGTTCAAGAGTGATATGACCGGAGAATCCCGGATCGATGAAACCAGCGGTCGAATGGGTCAGCAACCCGAGGCGCCCAAGGCTAGATTTGCCTTCTAATCGGCCGGCGAGATCGTCAGCCAGCGTAATTACCTCTAGCGTGGAGCCGAGCACGAACTCACCGGGATGCAAAACGAACGGATCGGCACCGCCAACCTCGACCGGACTGGTCAGATCATCCTGCTGCTGCATCGGATCAATATGGGTATATCGCTGATTGTTGAAGACCCGGAAGTACCGGTCCAGTCGCACGTCCACGCTCGAGGGCTGGATCAACGCCTCGTCGAAAGGCGCAATGCCAAGGTCGCCGCCAGTAAGGCGCGCGCGGATATCACGATCAGACAGCAGCAT
>JBDTCL010000197.1:0-6400 GCA_039923595.1 Antricoccus sp.
ACGTCCAGCTACGTGCCGGCGACTACCGTCTAGAGCCCTTGCAGCGCGACCATGTTGAGCGACTGCATGCACTTCTCGATCATGCAATGTGGCGCGGGATGACCACCGAATACCCCAGCGACGTGACTGCGCTGTGGGAGCAACTCGAACCAGCAATCAAAGCACCTGATGTGATGGCTTTCGTGGCATTGAACGGGGCCAGGGTTGTTGGGTCAACGCGCTTCTATGACATCGCGCCTCAGCAGTGCAGATTGGAGATCGGGTCGACGTTCTATGCTCGCTCCGAATGGGGATCGGCGCTCAATCCGGCCTGCAAGCTGATGCTGATGGAGCATGCTTTCGAGACGATGCAGATGCATCGGGTGGCGCTACGTTGCGATAGTCGAAATACTCGCAGTGCCGGAGCAATCAGTCGCCTTGGTGCTACTGCCGAAGGCGTGTTGCGAGGACATCGCATCGACGGAACAGGCACGATCTCCGACACAGCCTACTTCTCAGTTCTGCAACCAGAGTGGTCAGTTGTCAAAAGTGGTCTGCAACGTCGGCTTGCCAGTTAGCACTGCACTAGGGGAGCCTCGGTCGCGGCCGTTAGAAACTCAGCACTCACGCCGGGCGCCCGCTCAACAACGTGCAGACCATCACTTTGCACCGCAATTACCGCGAGATTGGTATAGATCCGATCGACTACGTGCGATGCGGTGAGCGGATAGGAGCACTCCCGAACGATCTTCGACCGACCATCCTTGGTGGTATGGGTCAGCATCGCGAAGACCGCTTTGGCACCGACAGCAAGATCCATCGCGCCGCCGACGGCCGGTGGATGGGTCGGATCGCCGGTAGACCAATTTGCCAGGTCTCCGTTGACTGATACCTCGTATGCACCAAGGACAGAAATGTCTAGATGCCCGCCCCGCATGATCATGAATGAGTCGGTGTGGTGGAAATACGAGCCACCGGTCAGCAAGGTGACAGCCATTTTGCCCGCGTTGATCAGTTCGGGATCGAATTGATCAGGTGTCGGTGTTGGTCCCATTCCGAGAATTCCGTTTTCGCTATGCAGCAAGATTTCACGATCCGCCGGCAACGCATCACCAACTTTGGTTGGCTGCCCAATACCAAGGTTTACAAACGAACCATCTGGGATGTCCTGCGCGATTCGCGCCGCAACCTGATCAATCGACCAGCCGTGGACGAAGTGGGTTTGGGTCATCTTTGCTCCTTCGCGATTGGGGTGATTAAGCGGATTTCGGCATCAGGGTCGGCGCACCGACAGCGACGACTCGATCGACGAAGATCCCGGGAGTGATGATGTGTTCGGGATCGAGATCACCAAGTTCGACAAATTCACGAACTTCGACGATGGTGGTGGTTGCCGCAGTGCACATCGTCGGACCGAAGTTACGCGCTGCCGAGTGATAGGTCAGGTTGCCCCAGCGGTCTGCCAGATCAGCACGAACTAACGCGAAATCGCCCGGCAACGGCTCCTCAAAAACGTGTAGACGACCGTTGATCAGTCGGGTTTCTTTGCCGTTTGCTAATTCGGTATCAGCACCGGTCGGGGTAAAAAAACCACCGAGCCCGGCGCCGGCCGCACGCATCCGTTCGCTCATCGTCCCCTGCGGAATGACCTCGAGTTCAAGAGTCCCCTCAGACCAGCGACGTGAAAACCAATGTGAGTTTGAAGCGCGCGGATAAGAACAAATAAGTTTTCGTACCCGGTTTTCGCGGATTAACGCGGCCACATCTGTCTCACCACTGCCACCGTTGTTGTTCACGATAGTGAGATCTTTTACGCCGAGATCAAGAACGGCATCGCACAAGTAGGCCGGAATTCCGGAATTACCAAATCCGCCCACCAACAAAACTGCACCGTCGGTGATTCCCGATACTGCCTCGTGGACATCCGCGACGCGCCGATCGATCACAACACACTCCATGTCTTTGCCGGAAATCGGACTAAATAGAATGTACGTCGCAGGGTGATGTGATTGCGCTCCGGCCCGTGGTGGCGCGAGCATTTGCCATGGCAGATTGGTGGCAATACTTATGCTCGAACAAGCGCTCGATGGTATCAAGGTCCTAGATATGTCTCGGATTCTTGCTGGCCCGTGGTGCGGCCAGAATCTCGCTGACCTGGGCGCGGATGTGATCAAAATCGAAAACCCAGACGGCGGCGATGACACTCGCAGCTGGGGCCCACCGTTCGCGCCAGGTACCGGACCGGAGCACGGCTTTTCCAGCTACCTCGCAGCATGCAATCGCGGAAAACGCTCGCTTGCGGTCAATTTCGCTGACCCTGATGGTCGTGCGATTATCGAGCACTTGGCTGCCGATGCGGATGTGTTCTTAGAAAACTACAAATCCGGAACGCTGGATCGATACGGTATCGGATATGCCGATCTGAAAAAAATTAATCCGCGATTGGTTTATTGCTCGATCACCGGATTCGGCCAAACTGGCCCGATGGCCGGGAAACCTGGCTACGATTTCGTGTTTCAAGGTGCCGGCGGTTTAATGTCGTACACCGGTCAGCCTGACGGTCGTCCGGGCGCTGAACCGCTACGGTGCGGCATCTCAGTGATGGATCTTTCGACAGGGCTATATGCCACTTCTGCGGTGATAGCGGCTTTGTTCCAGCGAGATCGCACCGGAGTAGGCCAGTTCATCGACATGGCATTGCTGGATGTTTCGGTCGCCATCAATGCAAACCACGCGCAGAACTACCTACATACCGGCAAGCCGTCTGTGCGCTACGGCAACGCACATCCGACGATCGCACCCTACGAAGTGTTTCCCTGCTCAGACGGATTTATCATTTTGGCCGTCGCCAACGACTCGCAATTTGCAAAGTTCACCCAAGCGGCAGATCGACCGGATCTTGCAGCTGATATGCGGTTGAGAACGAACGCCGGACGAGTGATTCATCGTGATGAGCTTCGCGACGTCGTTACTGACATTATGAAGTCGAAGTCACGCGCCCAGTGGGGCGATCTGTTTGAGGACGCTGGCGTGCCGTGGGGACCGATCAACGACCTCGCTGATGTGTTCGCCGATGAGCAGGTGATTCACCGCGGCATGCGGGTAGAAGCGGAGCATCCAGTGACTGGACCGATTTCGCAAGTTCGCAATCCGATGCTTTATGGCTCGGCGTTCGAGCCGGATCGGGTGCCACCGCTCAATGGAGAGCACACGGCGTCGATCCTCGCTGAGCACGGGTATTCCGATCAGCAGATCGCCGATCTGGTTTCGCAAGGCGCTATTGGCGTGTGGAGCGGGGGGTCGTCGACCGCTGGTCTGGCAGTCAATCCTGATGTGGATGTCGATCCGGTCTAACTGATATTCCCGAATCAGTGCTGGCTGGTTGCCGCTCCTTGATCACCGGCAGCAGAAAGATAGCCAGAATCAGCATGAAGCTTACCGCAAGCAGGGCACGCAAAATTCCCTCGGATTGGCCGAGGAACCCTAACAGCGGCGGGCCCGCGATGAAGGCGGTATATGCGATCGTCGACACCACGGCGATCCGGGCGGGTGCGCGCTTCGGGTCGTCGGCTGCCGCGCTGATCCCCACCGGAAAACCGAGACAAACGCCAAGGCCCCACAACCCAGCTCCGACATAGGCAACTGATGTCGAACCGAAGACCACAAGTAGCGATCCGGCGAGGCCAAGACTCAGTAGAATCCGCAAGACGGCAAGCCGTCCCCATCGGTCAAGGCAGACCGTGCCACCAATCCGGCCGATCGTCATCATGGTCAAGAACACCGCAAGCCCGAGTACCCCCGCCCACGGCGGCACCCCATGGCCATCGACCATGGCTACGGACAGCCAGTCATTTGCGGTGCCTTCGGTGAAGGCGCAGACGAGGATAAAAACGCCGATTAGGACAGTGCCTGGCTCGCGCCACGCACTGATGACCACGCGTGCTCCGCCGGGGTCTGAGAGCTCAGTCGCCGGTGTGATGAACGATCTGATAGCCCAATAGGTGAGCCCGCCACCGATCAGCGCACTGAGACCGAGGTGGGTAAGGATCGGGACGCCAAGAAACGACATACCAGCACCTACACCCGCGCTCAGGACAGTGCCCGCGCTAAACGCGGCATGAAACCTGGGCATTATCGTGCGCCCGGCTGCCTGCTCGACGGCAGCTGCCTGAAGATTCATCGAGACTTCCCAGAGTCCCATTCCTAGTCCAGTGAGGACCAGGCTGATCGCGGTAGCAATCGCTGAGTGCATCAGATCGATCGCCAGCCCGATGCCGAACTCGCCTAGGGTCATCACTGCAGCACCGATGCCCACAGCTTTGGCCGACCCAATGCGATCCACAATCCGGCCACTCGCTGGCAAACCCAAGACCGATCCGAGCGAGAGACCGAGAAGTACCACGCCGAGAGCGCCGGTGGACAACTGCAGTTGCGCCTTTGCATCGGCGATTCTTGATGCCCAGGCAGCGAAGAGGAAGCCATTCACCGCGAACACGGTAAATACCCCTTTGCGCGCACGCAAAATATCGATACCCGCGGGTTGTTCAGATCGATCTGGCGATGTCACTAGCCAGCTGCCTCTCGATTGCACTGAAGGTGAAACGTCGAAGAACCCCGGCCGAAGCAGCCGGGGTTCTTCGAATTGTTCGGTGTCCAGAGGGGGACTTGAACCCCCACGTCCTTAACGGACACTAGCACCTCAAGCTAGCGCGTCTGCCATTCCGCCACCTGGACAATGTGCGTCGGAAATCGTACCAACTACTTCCGACGCCACTGCGACTGGGCTAGTACCGCCGGCGCGGCCTGCCACTGCGATTTGCGCGATTGCCGCCCTGACCCGGACGTCCACCGGGACGGCGAGCCGGAGCGGGTGCGCGATATTCCGCTACCGGCTCACCCGACGGCTGGTTACCGCCAGTGATCTGTTCAACCGGAGCATCGCCAGGCTCGACGTAAACCCCTTTGATGTTGGGCAGCCCTGCCATGCGCATAGTTCGTTCGACGCCACCGCGCTCACGTGGCATGGCGAGCGTTACCACGCTTCCGGAGCCTCCCGCCCGAGCGGTACGCCCGGCACGATGCAGATAAGTCTTGTGGTCGGTTGGCGGATCGGCTTGGATAATGAGCTGAACATCATCGATATGGATACCGCGTGCGGCAACATCGGTGGCGACCAGGACCGGCACGTGTCCATCTCTAAATGCTGAGAGCGTGCGCGTCCGGGCTCCCTGACCTAGTCCACCGTGCAACGCCGACGCATTGATTCCCTGGTAGCGCAATTTCTCCGCTACTCGATCAGCGCCCATCTTGGTGCGCACGAAGACTATTGTGCGGCCTTCGCTTGAAGCAAGCTCGGCGGTGAGTTCGTTCTTGCGCCCGGGATGTACGACAAATACGTGATGTTCCATCGATTCGATGGACGCTTTAACCTCGGCAGTAGAGTGCCGAATCGGGTCGATGAGAAATCTCTTGGCGATTTTGTCCACATCGCCGTCGAGGGTCGCTGAAAACATCATGCGCTGGCTGCCTTGTGGGGTGCGCTCGAGTATCCGGTTCATATCTGGGGCGAATCCCATATCGCACATCTGGTCGGCTTCGTCGAGTACCGAGATGCGCACAGCTGAAAGGTCCGCCGCGCCGCGCTCGATCAGGTCAATCAATCGGCCCGGAGTGGCAACCAAAATATCGACCCCGAATGCGAGTGCGTCAAGTTGTTTCTTGTATGGCATACCGCCAGCGATAAGTACCATCTTCAAGCCGACGGACTTGCCGAGCGGTGCGAGTGCTTCGATCACTTGCATCGCGAGCTCGCGCGTCGGGACTAGCACGATGCCGTGCGGCTGATGCGCAGCGCGCGGTACCTCAATAAGAGAGGCAATGAGCGGCAGGCCAAATGCCAAGGTCTTGCCCGAACCGGTGGCTGCACGGGCAAGAACATCACGGCCAGCCAGGGCGCTCGGGATCGCCTGTCCCTGGATCGCGAATGGTGCTGCGATGCCAGATTGAGCAAGCGCACCGACCAAACGATCAGGAAGGCCCATCTCGGTGAAGGCATTGTCGCTGCCAACCTCGACCGCTAGCTTGCCAGCAATCGGTGTGAGCTCGTCGATACCTTCTTCGAACCTTGGTTCATCGTGACGCTGTGGTCGGTTGCCTCGTGGTGCAAATGACCGCGAGTTGGCGTCGCCGGAGCGGTCAAATGAGGATCGGGACCGATCGGGCCGCGTTGCGGAGTCGCTGCTGTTGCGGCGTGGCCGGTCGTTAAAGTCGCGGCGTGGTCGGTCGTCGTTGTCGCGGCGGGGCCGGTCGTTGAAGTCACGGCGTGGTCGGTCGTCGTTGTCGCGGCGGGGCCGGTCGTTGAGGTCCTGACGTGGCCGGTCGTTGAAGTCGCGGCGTGGTCGGTCGTCGTTGTCGCGGCGGG
>JBDTCL010000198.1:0-6828 GCA_039923595.1 Antricoccus sp.
GGTCGGCCGCCGCTTCGTCGATGCGGTGGCGTAACTGCGTCGATGCGGCCAAAGTCGACTCCGAAGCTCCCGGGGCGGTGCCGATCTGCTGGGCTTCAATCGCGACAAGCACCAGCTGCATCTGGAGTCCGTCGTGTAGATCTTGGGCGATCCGGGTGCGCTCTCGATCGGCCGTTTCGACTAGTCGTAAGCGTGACTGCAGGAGCTCATCATTGCTCGCGCGTAGTTCGGCTGTGAGGCGTTCGCGATCGACGGCGATGGCGAGCACGTCGCCAGCGCGACGCACCTCCCGCTCGTCCCCGATCATCTGGTTGTTGTAGATGATCGCGCCGACCAGTCGTGAATCGACCCACACATCGAGCATGGAGTGATTGTGATCGATGCCTGTCGCGTCGACGGTTGCCCCGAATTCGTCGACATACATCGATCGTGCGGCAGACCAATAGACGACTCGCAGCGAATCGTCACCCAGCGTGCTCGCCAAGGCGTTCGCAACCGCCGACTTGGTTGGCCCCGACAGACCCAGCCACGCACTGAGCGCCTCGAGCTCACCCGTCCGGCTGTAGCCGCCGACCAGTACGCCGACGAGAAAGGCGACCGGCAATCCGGCAATCAGACCCAGCTGGATCACGAAGATGACCTCAACAGATGCGCCGATCGGTCGTAGCACCTGCACCGCCAAGGGAATGAGCACCACTGCAAGACTGCCGTACAAGAACAGCGGCAATAGCACCTTCCGGTAGTCGCGGTCGGCCGCCCGCAGACGGGCGACGAGCACGATCACCGTGACAATCATTACCAGCAGGCCAAGAATGCCTTGAACGCTCCGCAGAGCGGTAAAGACCGCGGGCGAGTTCCGTACGAGGACCCCCAGCGCTTGGAGGCCGACTGCAACGATGTAACCGCCGATCACCGTGAGGCTTGAGAGCCGCCCACGAAGTCTGCCTGACGGGAAGGCGTGCAGCAGATGCACCGTGATGCCAAGCACAGTCGTTGCGAAGACCGCGCCGATGACGGCAAGAATCTCGATATTGAGATTGGCCAGACCGCCGACAAAAACCGACAGACCCCCGAAGACGATCAGCGCTCCAGTTGCATTAGTCGGCCGCCGCCACCACGCCACGACCCCCGCGGCAACCCAAATCCAGAAGGCGCCGGTGAGCATCGCGATCGCCCACATCGGGTTGTCGGGCGCGGCGGCCCCCACCGCCAGTTGCAAGCCTCCTAGCAGCGCGGCGCTAATGGCGATCACGATAAGGGCCAGTCGTAGCGAGCCGGGCCTACCTTGACGCAGCTTTATCGGACTGGTCGGTGCGACCACTCCGATCTCGCCATGCTCGGTCATCGCTACTCTGCTCGTCAGTGCTTCGGGGGCGGGCTGAAAGGATGCCCGAGAGCCGTCGAGATGGAGACGAACAGGCGGGTGGCCGGCGCCGCGCACGGAAGGTCGCTCGGGTTGTCGAGAAGTGTAGCTGAACTGTCGCATCCGCCCGACGGAATGTCACTGTTGACCAGCACGATCACCGTAGTATCACTCGCCGTGTCATAGAACATCGACGTGTTGTAACCCGGTACCTCACCCCCGTGGCCAACCCAGCCATCAGAGCATCCCCAAGCGAATCCATAACCACCAGCCCCGGGCGAGGATGTCAACCGTTCGAGTTGCTGCTTGGCCGGCAGCAGGCCGTGTCCGGTGGCCTCGGCGCGAGCGAAGACGACGAGGTCTTTGGCGGTGGAGATCATTTCGCCCGCGGTCCATCCCCACGACGGGTTCCAGGCGGTGGTGTTCACCGGCGAGGTCGGCGTCGCCTTGTCACTCTGCAGTGTGAAGCCCTGCGGGTGGGGGGACGGGTAGGCTGCTGATCCGGCCGGGAACGATGTCTGGCCAAGCCCCAGCGGTGTCAGGATCTTCTGCTGCAGTACATCTTGATACTTCTGGCCGGTGACCTTCTCGATCACCTTGCCTAGCAGGATGGTGTTGGTATTCGAGTAGTTGAATTCGGCGCCGGGAGCGAATAACGGCGGCAGCGCCAGCCCGACCGATAGCAACTCGTCAGGAGTCCATACCTTTTCCGGCTGGGCGAAGTACTTGTCCGTAAACGAAGTATCGAGGGTGTAGCTGGCGAGCCCGCTCGTCATATCACCGAGCATCCGCAGCGTGATGTTCTTGCCATTTTTGACAGCCGGAACGTACTTCGAGATGGGGTCGTCGAGGCTCAGCTTGCCCGTTGCGGCCAGTTGCAGCACGAGCGTGCCGGTGAATGGCTTCGTGATCGAGCCGACACGCTGGTACATGTCGGTGGTCATCGGCGCGCCGGTTGCCGGGTCGGCGACGCCGTACGCTTTGAGGAAGTAGCCATCTTTGGACTGCACGGCGACGATGGCCCCGGGCGCAGCTGCGGACTTCAACCCCGATTGGGCCGCGGCGTCGATAGTAGCGGTGAGAGCGTCCGGCATCGGCGTAGTCGGCAGCGAGCCCGTTCGGGCAATAACTGCCGCCGGATCGGCAACACAGGTGGACGCGGCAGCCGCGGTGGAGGCGGTAGCTGCGGTACCGCTGGAGCTTTTCGAAGCTGTCCGGCCGTTCTGGCTGGCGCAGCTGGCGAGAAGCAGAATGGCCGACAATGCGACGACAGGCCGGAGGAATCGTTGCGAAACCACGGGGTACCTCTCTCGGGGCGGGACTGTGTGGATGTGAGCAGGCTGGATGACCCACAACCCATCCTCCTGGCGATGTGATCGATGCTCCATAGACCTAGGCCGTGTCTTTGAGTTCGCTTCAGATCGTGAGGGTGAGAATGACGGCCATCAGGTACGGCAGATTGCGATCACAACACCGCACCAACATCACCGTTATCACGGGCATTGCGTTACCGATGTCGGCAATAGGCCATGGCTGGTGTGACACGCTCTGGCGCAGCCGGTACAACTACCTAATGAGATCACTGAGCTGTACGTCCTTTGAGAACGAATCCGGTCTGAGCGTGACCCAATCCCCCACACCGCAGCCGGAGCCAGCCGAGGTCGTCGTTGAGGTCGCCGCGGTCGCGATCGCGTTTGTCGACCGGCTTATTGTGACTGGGCGTTACCAAGTCGTGCCGACACTGCCCTACGTTCCTGGCTCGCTAGCGGCCGGTGTCATCTGCGCGGTCGGTGCTGGGGTCACCGACCGTGCACCTGGACAGCGAGTGGTGCTCAATCGCGCGAAAACAGGTACCTGGGCAACCCATGCTCTCGTTGACTCGGCGCTGACCGTGCCCATTCCCGACGGTGTCGATAACGCGTCGGCGGCGGCCGCACTTGAGGCCTACGGCACGGCCATCTACGCGCTCGAACATCGCGTCGCGGTCCAGCCAGGCCAGACAATGCTCGTGCTCGGTGCCGGTGGTGCGGTGGGAGCGGCGTTCATCGAGTTAGCCGCGGCCCTTGGCCTGCGAACGATCGCGGTCACCTCAAATGCGGCAATTCACTACGCGAATGGCACGCCTGAGCTCATCATTGATCGAACTACCGATGATCTGCGAGCGCGGATGAAAGCGAGTTTTGAACGCGGTGTTGATTACGTGGTCGATCCGGTGGGCGGCGACCTTGCCGTGCTCGCCCTGCGCTCGCTAGGTTTTCGTGGCCGGTACCTCGTCGTGGGATTCGCCAGCGGACTCATCCCGCAACTGCCGATAAATCATGTGCTGTTGCAGGAACGAGAGATCATCGGTGTGGATTGGGGCGATTATGTCCGCACCCGTCCTGGTGCCGCCGCAGAGTCATTAACAGCAGTAATGACCAGGCTCGCTGACGGATCGTTGCCGATGCCCAAGACCAAAACGGTGACCTTCGAGCAGCTCGCCATTCACCTGCACGGGCCAGCCACCGAGGGCGGCCTCATCCGGACCGTCCTCATCCCGCGTTAGCTGCTTTCATGACGAACCTTCGTCGTTGGGGCTTCGTCTGAGGAACGACAACTCCGCGCGTAACGCGCGGCGAGATCTCGATAGATCTGCTGATTCTCCCGCGCCCAGCGCGCCGCGCCACCACCGATTGTCCCTTTGGCCTTGGCCGGCGAACCGATGGCAAGCATGCCGCCCGCGATCTCAGTGCCTGGGGTCACCGTCGATCCGGCCGCAACAAGCGTGCCCGCCCCGATCCGAGCACCGTCAAGAACCGTAGATCCGTTGCCGATTAAGGCTTCAGCGCCGATCACCGCACCGTGCACCACGCAGGTGTGCCCCACTGTTGCGCCCTCACCGATCTCGGTGCCATTAGGACCACCGTGCACTACGGAGTTGTCCTGAACGTTCGCGCCGCGGCGCACCCAAATCGGTCCGAAGTCCGAACGCAGAACCGTCCCGAACCACACCGAAGCACCCTCCTCGACGGTCACATCGCCGATTAGGCACGCCGTCGGCGCGATCCACGCGGTCGGATGAATCTTTGGCTTGACACCCTCAAACTCGAATAACGGCATCGTTAACTCTCCTCAATCGTGGCAGAAAGGAACCAGTCTTGCTGGCGCCGGAACGCCCGCACCGTATGGTCAATCGGAACACTACTTACTCCACCGAAGGGTATCGCTGTGACCGGTCCACTCGACGACCTATATGTGCTGGATACGACCTCTGGCGTCGCTGGGGCGGTTGCCACAATGTTGCTGGGCGACTTCGGCGCCACCGTGCTTCGCGTCGAATCTGGGCTCCAGGATCAACCCCGCGATAATCCCGGTTTCGCGATGTGGGATCGCAACAAGAGCGTCCTGGCGAACGACCCAGGCACCGCTCAGAATGAGATTGATCGTCTCCTGCCCGGCACGGACATCTATGTCTATGACCACCCGGATGCCGCCATTGACATAGCCGATGCCAATCCTGGTTTGGTACAGCTTTATCTGCCGGCCTATCTCGATGAATGCCCATGGTTCGGTGGCGCCGAGTCCAACGAGCTGCTTAGTGCAGCACTGGGTATCTCGATGCGGCAGTCATCGTTCGAGGACCGACCCGTCGATCCTGTCTATCCGCACATTCTTTATATCCAGGGAATCTGGGCGGCAGCGTGCGCCATGAGCGCTATCGCTCAGCGGGCTCAGTCTGGCCGGGGTCAAATGGTCACAGTTGGGGGCGCGCACGCGGCGGCCATCGCTGGCTGCGCCACATCAATTGTCGATCCGACGCAAAACGTCGTAGCACCGCCCGCTGGTCCCGGCGGTCCGAACGCCACATACACCCGATATGAATGCGCCGACGGACGATGGCTTTTTCTCGGCGCGCTGACACCGAAGTTTCAACTCGCCACCTTTGCCCTTCTTGAGATCACCGATATTGTTCAGGACCCACGGCTGGGCGGCGACCTGGACGCCATGTTGCTCGTATCGAATCGGGCGTGGGTACGCGAGCGGGTCACGGCCCGGTTCGCCGCAGAATCCCGAGATCACTGGCTGACCCTATTGATGCAAGCCGATGTCCCAGCTGGACCGATCGAATCGCGGGAGGATTGGCTCGATCACCCTCAGGTCGAAGCAATCGGAATGCGCGTGCACCTTGATGACCCGCGCCGCGGGCCTGTCACAATGCCCGGAATTCCGTTGAACCTGACCGGTTCGCCGGGCGCAGTCAACGGCCCGATTCAGACCGTAGAGATGCCCGATTGGCAATCAACACCAAAGCTTGCGGCCAAAGCTCCAGCACCTGGCGGCCCGTTGAGTGGATTTCGAGTGCTCGACCTTGGGACCGTGCTGGCTGGACCGCTCGCTGGCAGTCTGCTCGCTGAGCTTGGCGCCGACGTCGTCAAAGTCGAGCCACTCACCGGCGATCCGTTCCGTACCAAGGGATTTATGTACAACAGGGGTATGCGATCAATCGCCATCAATCTGCGCGAATCTGCAGGCCGCGCTGCCTTCTATGATTTAGTTCGCGGTGCGGATGTCGTCATCGACAACTTCAGGCCCGGCGTATTAGATCGATTGCAGATTGATTATGACCGGCTCAAGGACATCAATTCTCGCATCATCACGCTATCGTTCACCGGCTACGGAGAGGGTGGTCCCCTTAGCGCGATGCCAGGCTTTGATCCGGTTTTGCAAGGTCTCAGCGGCATGATGCGCGCCCAAGGCGGCGACGGTGAACCCGTCTTCCTGACCATGGCAGTTAACGACATTACGAGTGCCGCGCTCGGCGCGTTTGGCGTCGCTGTCGCGTTGCATCACCGCGAACGCACCGGAGACGGGCAACGCATCTGGGGCTCGTTGGCCGGAACGTCGGCATTTATGCAATCCGGCGAGCTCACTCGATTCGCTGGCAGGCCACCCGCGCGCACCGGCGGTAATGATTTCAACGGCCCCGCTCCTCTCGACCAGCTTTATCAAACCGCTGATGGCTGGATCCGCGTGCAAGCGGCAACAGCGAGCCAACAAGAGATCTTGACCCAATCAAAGTTCGGCCAAGACCCGGCTGCTGTATTTATGGGGATGCAACGCGACGAGGTACTCGCCGAGCTGCAAACGCTCACCATTCCCGCTGCGGCCGCACGGCAGGTCGCCGAGCTTGTCGATGACGAGCAACTGCGCCGGCTCGACATCATTCAAGAGCAGAGCCGTCCAAGCGGCATTGCGTATTACGCGCCCGGGCGATTGGCATCGTTCAGCACGACGGGTCGATCAGATGCCATGTCGCCCCCTGGGCTCGGCGAGCATTCGGTTGAGCTGCTTCGCGAAGCGGGGCTCGAGCAGTCCCAGATCGACGAGCTGATCTCATCAGGGATCATCGTCACCGGCGACCCGATGGCTTTAGACAATTTCCTGAGCTACCGATAGGCGAACATGCCCGAACCTCGTTACTCGGT
>JBDTCL010000199.1:0-6228 GCA_039923595.1 Antricoccus sp.
TCCCAAGGATGCTTCTTGCCCTCAACCAGATTGATTTCTTCGAGGCTAAAGAACCGCCAGTTGATCGTCAGGTTCGATTGGCGGCGCACCTCACGCATCCATACCGACGTCTGGTAGGCGAACGGGCACATCGGATCGAAGTGAAAATCAATACTGACTGCATCGAGGCTCATATCGCCAACCCTAGAGCACTGTGCGGGAACAGTTGATTCTCGCTGTTGCGCACGGTGCTCATGGCTTACTTCGAAGCGGCGATCGCGTCGCTGAGTGTGGCGAGGAGTAACGCGACCACATCAGGCCGGGCATTATGTCCCATAAGCCCAATCCGCCAGACGCTTGTGGCATATTTGCCCACGCCCGAGCCGATTTCGACGTTATGCACCCGCAACAAGTACGCGCGGACCGCCGCGGCATCCACACCCTCTGGGACTTTGACCGTGGTCAGTTCTGGCAGCCGATTACCCTCTTGCGCGAACAATTCCAGACCCATAGCCTCGAGGCCGTCCTGCAGTGCCTTGCCATTAGAGTGGTGCCGGGCCCAGACCTTGTCTAGTCCTTCATCAAGTATCCGTCCCAGGCCCGCGTGCAGACTACGAATCATTGCCACTGGCGCTGTGTGATGATATGTACGCCCGCCCGAACCAGACGCGCTGCCCACGTAGCCGCCAAGCATTCCGAGGTCCAGATACCACGATTGGGGCTTCTCGATGCGACGCTCGAAGGCACGATCGTTAATGGTGAAAGGGGCCAGACCTGGTGCGACGCCAAGGCATTTTTGGGTGCCGGCATAACCCACATCGATTCCCCAGTCATCAGCGCACAATTCAATCCCGCCGATGGAGGTGACGGCGTCGGTGATCAGCAACGCGTCACCCTTGCCAGCGCCAAGATCTTTGATATCCGAACGAACCCCGGTCGAGGTCTCGGCGTGCACAGCCGCGATGACCTTGGGATGCGGATGCGCATCGAGCACCCGCTGCGCGTCAACCGGGGTACCCCACTCATGATCAACCCGCACGATTTCGGCACCACACCGCGAAGCGACATCACACATGCGTTCGCCAAATTGGCCGTTTACTGCGATCACCGCGACGTCTCCAGCACCGACCGTGTTGACGAAGGCTGCTTCCATCCCTGCCGATCCCGTCGCCGATAACGGCAGCGTTCGGGCATTGGTTGTCCCCCAAACTTGACGCAATCCTTCGCAAGTCTCATCGAGAATGCGCAGGAAGTCTGGATCAAGATGTCCTATCAGCGGTAGACCCAGCGCGGCTGTCGCCTCGGGGTACGCATTTGATGGACCAGGTCCGAAAAGATGTCGCTCAAGGATCGGTGCGGTTTCAAAAGTAGCCATGCCTCAAAACTACATGCGGCCAATCGCCGATGTCAGGGTCGATCCCTACAAGCCGAGTTTGACCTATACGCTACTGGACTCGCGTTGTTTGGCCGGCGTCAAGCTACGCGGATTCCAACGCGCGAGTAACCGCAGAAGTGGACGCTCCACCACGACATGGAATGCGATTCCGACCAGCGTGGCGACGATGAACAACACCAAGACGGCTAGCCATCCTGGGTAGCCAACACTGTGGTGCAGCGAAATTGCAATGTCGGCACCCAGAAAAATCACTGGAAAGTGCACGAGGTAGATCGCGTACGAGGCGTCCCCTAGGAACAGCATCCATTTCGGCACTCTGATCTTGCCTTGCGTCTCCAGCACCGCCGCGCCGAAAACAATGAGCACAGCACCCAGCCCGCGCAACACGATCATGCGCGGATCATCTGCCGCTCCGCGAACGACAGCGATCCAGCAGGCGGCAAACAGTATCAGTCCGACGATCAGCGCTGTGCGGGCAAATCGCCAGAATCCGCGCAAATAAAGAAAGGCGGCGCCGAGTCCACCCAAGAACAGCAGATGAAACGGTGAGAAAGCAAACCACAATAGATGATCTGCGTTTGTGAAGGAGACGATAATTGACCCGGTGAACCAGGCTCCAGCGATCAACGCCCCGAACCGCGGAGCGGCCAGCGCCAGGGCGAACACGAGGTAAAACAAGAACTCATGACGCAACGTCCACTCAGGCGCAAGGAGGTAATCGTGCTGTGCCGGCAGGGTGAGAAACGCCGACACCACCGTTCCCACGTGCCGCTCAGGACCTTTGCCTAGGCCCGGATTCAGAATGAAGATCAACAGTGCGCCACTCAACACAATCCACAGGGTTGGATAGATACGTTTGAATCGTTTCCAGGCAAAAACGCGCCAGGCGGTGGAACGGCCGAAATCCTTGTGATGCGCAATCAATAACACAAATCCGCTGAGCACGAAGAAGTAGTTGACGCCTGAGTCGCCGGCGTTCAGCGCGGGTACCAAATCGCGTCCGAAGTATTCCGGCTCTCTCAAGATGACATCAGCGTGAAAGCCGACCACAGCCAGCGCGGCCAGCGCCCGACCGAGTTGCAGCGTTCCCAGACTCGATCGTCGGGCCCGCGATGTTGAGTTAGGCATAACTGTGCCTAACTCTAGACATCATAGATATGCCTACGCTGATGATGTCTCATATAATCGGCAATCCGCTGCGATCTATTGGCCATGCGATTATGCATGTTTGGCGTCGATTCCTGCTTCCTTGCGCTGTGCGGCGGTAATCGATGCCGGTGCCGAGGTGAGGGGATCGAATCCGCCGCCGGTCTTGGGAAAGGCAATCACATCGCGAATTGAATCGCTTCCGTGCAGCAGTGCCACGATACGGTCCCAGCCGAATGCGATGCCGCCATGTGGCGGGGCACCAAAGGCGAACGCATCAAGTAGGAAGCCGAACTTCTCCCGAGCGTTCGCTGCCGACAGGCCCATGACTTCAAAGACCCGCTCTTGCACGTCTCGTCGATGGATACGGATCGATCCGCCGCCGATTTCGTTACCGTTACAGACCATGTCGTAGGCGTAAGCCAACGCCGATCCCGGGTCTTTGTCGAAGGTGTCGAGAAATTCTGGCTTCGGTGAGGTGAAAGCGTGATGCACTGCAGTCCATTGGCCCGAGCCCACCGCTACGTCGTCAGTTTCAGCAGCAAGCTCAAACATGGGCGCATCGATGACCCACAGGAACGACCATGCCGATTCGTCAATGAGCCCGCACCGCCGCGAAACCTCAAGCCGCGCAGCGCCGAGCAGCTCACGGGTGGACTTGCGCGATCCGGCGCCAAAAAAGACACAATCACCGGGCTTTGCCTGGACCTGCGCAGAAAGTCCGTCGCGTTCCTCGGGGGACAAATTCTTCGCAACTGGTCCCGCTAGTTCGCCGTCGTCACCGACGAGGACGTAGGCCAATCCTTTCGCGCCGCGCTGTTTTGCCCAGTCCTGCCACGCATCGAGCTGTCGACGTGGTTGGCTCGCTCCGCCGGGCATGACGACCGCGCCGACGTACGGCGCCTGAAAAACCCGAAACGGAGTGTTCTTGAAATAGTCTGTGCACTCGACTAGCTCAAGTGAACTGCGCAGATCTGGCTTGTCGGAGCCGTAGCGGCGCATTGCTTCGTCATAAGTCATCCGCGCGAAGGGCGCTGAAATCTCAACCCCGATAAGCTTCCAGAGAGCTTCAGCGATCTGCTCGCCGAGAGCCATCACGTCATCTTGATCGACAAAGCTCATCTCGATATCGAGTTGGGTGAACTCCGGTTGCCGATCAGCACGAAAATCTTCATCTCGATAGCATCGCGCGATTTGGTAATACCGCTCCATGCCAGCCACCATCAGCAGTTGCTTAAACAACTGGGGACTTTGCGGAAGCGCATACCACGAACCCGGTGAGAGTCGTGCCGGCACCAGAAAATCTCGAGCGCCCTCGGGCGTTGATTTAGTCAGTGTCGGTGTTTCGATCTCCACGAATTCGTGCGCGTCCAACACTTTGCGGGCTGCCTGGTTTACCTTGCTGCGCAGTCGAAGTGCCGCGCCAGCACGCTCTTGACGTAGATCTAAGTAGCGATATTTCAACCGGATTTCCTCGCCGACCACTCCGGTGCCTTGGCCATCAATCTGAAACGGTAGTGCCGCCGCTTCGTTGAGCACCGTCAATTTATCGGCATAGACCTCGACGAAACCCGTTACCAAATCTGGATTCTCGTTGCCTTCTGGGCGCAGTTCGACCACGCCGGTGACCTCGATGCAGAACTCGGACCGGAGTCGGTGCGCTTGCTGCGCCATTTCGCCCTCACGAAAGACCACTTGAATAACACCACTGGAATCGCGCAGATCAATGAAGATCACCCCACCATGATCGCGCCTGCGAGCAACCCACCCGGCGAGCGTGACGGTCTGTCCCACGACCTTTCGGTCAAGGCTGTGGGCGGTGTGGCTGCGGATCACGAATTTTCCTCTTTCAGTATCTGGGGGCGTTGGTCTGTGATTGGTGGTGCCCAGGTCTGCACGTCAACGGTGACCTGCTCGCCGGTGCGGATATCTTTCACCTGGTGCTGATCATCGTCACCGATGAACCAGACATAAGGGATGCCGCGTCGATCGGCGTATTTGATCTGATTACCGAACTTTGCCGCAGTTGGTGACACTTCGGTCGGGATCTGCCTTCCTCGCAACGCATGAGCTGCGTTGTTGGAAGCATCGCGATACCGTTCATCGCTCACCGCCACCAGGACGGCAGTGGGTACTGAACGCGAGGCACGCATTAGGCCCTCAGCGAGCAATCGGCTTAGTAACCTGCTTACGCCGATCGACACGCCGACGCCGGGGTAAGTCACTTTGCCGTCAGAAGCGAGTTGCTCATACCGTCCACCGGAGCATACGGAACCAAGTTCTTCGTGGCCGACGAGCACCGTTTCGTAGACGGTGCCGGTGTAATAATCCAACCCGCGGGCGATCTTCAGGTCGGCGAGGACGAATCCCGGCGCGGTGACTTGGACGGCTCTGATTACTGCCAGCAACTCGGATAAACCTTCGTCCAGCAGTGGATGGCTGACTCCGAGCGCGCGAACTTGAGCTTCGAATGAATCGTCCGGCGTGCAGATGGAGGCCAGCGCGAGGCACTGATCAGCCTGGTGCTGCGAAAGCCCGGCCCCCAGCAGCATCGTATGAACCTTGTCCTCACCGATCTTGTCGAGCTTGTCAATCGCTGCGAACACTGGCGCACAGTCCTCGATCCCAACCCCGCGATAGAAGCCTTCGCACAACTTGCGGTTGTTGATGTGCATCTGTGCGGTCCCAACGCCGAGCGCTTCGAAGACGTCAGCGATGACTAGGACAAGTTCAGAATCAAAGTGCGGTGCCAGGTGATCACGATCAATGATGTCGATATCGGCCTGCACGAATTCGCGGTAGCGCCCCTGTTGAGGTCGCTCGCCGCGCCAAGATTTCTGAATCTGATAGCGCCGGAATGGAAAGTCGAGCTTGCCGGCGTTCTCCAAGACGTATCTGGCGAACGGGACCGTCAGATCAAAGTGAAGCGCGAGCGAGTCCTTCTCTGAGCCGCCACCCTGCAGTCGCCGGACACCGTAAACCTCCTTATCGATCTCCCCTTTGCGCAGCAAAAAATCAACTGACTCGACTGACCGAGTTTCGACGCTACAAAATCCGTGCAGTTCAAAAACCGTACGCAGCGTGTCGAGCAGGTGCTGCTCAACGATGCGGTCGGCCGGCAGCCACTCGGGAAAGCCCGTCAGCTTTGTTATGCGCGCCATGCGATCCTTTCCACAGATCTAGTGAAGGCCCTGCAAAAAGGGATTGGTTCGGCGTTCGTCACCGATGGTGGTTTGGCCGCCGTGACCGGGGAGCACCACGGTGTCATCAGACATGGCGAGGCACACATTTTGAATGGACTTCATCAGGTCCTCGGGTGATCCCCCCGGAAGATCGGTGCGGCCCACTGATCCTTGAAAAAGAGTGTCGCCAGAGAGCACCGCGTGCGCTTGTGGATGATCGAACTCGAAAACGACAGACCCTCTTGTGTGACCGGGGGTATGACGCGCAGTCAAGTCAACTCCGACGATCTGGAATTTTTGGCCGTCAGCCAACGCCTGAACGTCGTCAAATTCCGGATACTGCACGCCGCCAAGCATTTTTGCGATACCGTCGCCGTGCCAGGTCATCGGGTCGGTCACCATCTCGACATCGTCACCATGGACATAGGCCGGGATGTCGTAGCCCTCGCAGAGTGGTCGCACCGACCAGGTGTGATCGAGATGGCCATGCGTCAGCAGGACCGCGACCGGCTTCAACCGATGCTC
>JBDTCL010000200.1:0-3768 GCA_039923595.1 Antricoccus sp.
TGTAATGACCGTCGACCATGAGCGCGACACTCCGGTCGCGGCTGGGCCATCAGCGGTTCATCGCGCAGATTTCGGCAACTCTGGATATCCTCCAGCAGCTTCGAGCACCAGTGCTTCCTACCGGATCACCACACTTCACCCGCGCACCTATAACGAGGCTCGGACGATTGGTGAGCATTTCCGAGACAGCACTCCGGTGATTATCAATCTTTCTGAGATGGATGACGCGGACGCGAAGCGGTTGGTGGACTTCGCCGCCGGTCTCACCTTTGGTTTGCGTGGCAGCATCGAGCGCGTAACGAACAAAGTTTTCCTATTGTCACCGGCTAAGGTGCAGGTCACAGCAGAGGACAAAGCGCGAATTGCTGAGGGCGGTTTCTTCAACCAGAGTTGATCCAGACTGATCAACGTCCCCAGTTCAGCAGCGACACCAAGCGAAGCGGGGGATAATGAGACGATGACCGACTTATTGGCTGCGGTACATCTGGTTGTATACCTATTTTTGATTCTTCTACTGGCTCGTCTGGTGGTTGATTATGTACGGATGTTCGCGCGCTCGTGGCGACCTGCCGGGACTGTCGCTATCGGCGTTGAGACTGTCTATACCGCCACCGATCCGCCGCTGAAGCTATTGCGTAAGATAATCAAGCCCGTCCCCTTGGGTGGAGTAACGCTAGACCTAGGGTTTATGGTCTTAGTGATCGTGGTGTACATCATTCTGCGTATCACAGCATGACCTGATAGTCAGAACACGACCTTCACGAAAAGGATCAAGTAATGCCATTGACACCCGCAGACGTGCATAATGTGGCGTTTAAGAAGCCTCCAGTTCATAAGCGAGGCTACGACGACGAAGAGGTCGATGCTTTCCTCGACCTCGTCGAAGCTGAGCTGGCAAGACTGATCGAAGAGAATGCCGATCTGCGTAACCAGCTCAGTGAGCTCGAAGCGCAACGATCCGGTTCGCCGGCTGCTGCGCCTGAGCAAGCTGACTCCAGTGCTAATTCCAATACTGGCCAGTATTCAGCGTTGCACAACAACAACGAAGTCGTCGGCAGTGAAGGACATTCCTCGGCGACCGGTCAGTACTCGACGCTCGCCCAAAATGCTCCGCACGAGCAGGCGCACGAGCAGGCAGAGGGTTTCCGGGCGCCAGCCGCTGCGCAAGCCCCAGAGGCGCCGGCGCAACCACAGCAGCTCACCGGGTCTGCAGGCAACGGCGCGATGCCAGCGCCTAGTGGCGCCAACGATCATGAGAAAGCCTCACGCATATTGGAATTGGCTACCGAGACCGCCGACCGTCACCTCAGCGAGGCGCGTGAGCAGGCCGACAAGCATGTCGCCGAAGCCACCGCACAGGCCGCAGGATTGCGTCAGTCAGCCCAAGAAGAGCATGACCGCCGAATCTCGGATGCCAAGTCTGAGGCCGATAAGCACGTTACCGAAGCCCGTACCTCAGCAGCCGCGCTGTTGTCTGAATCGCAGGCTAAGGCGCATGAGGTTGAGCAATCAGCTCAGACCCGTGCCGCTGAGCTTTCACGCGCTGCCGAGCAGAAGCAATCGGAAATCCTGCGGGCGCTTGATGAACGCAAATCGGGGCTGGAGCGACGGATTGAAGTACTGCACACCTTCGAGACGTCCTACCGCTCCCGGATTCAGGGCTATCTGCGTAGTCAGCTGACTGAAATCGAGGAATTGCCGCCGCTGGAACCGAGCGATGACAATGGCGCCCACTCGATTAAGCAAGACGGCAAACGCACCGCGGTCAGTGGTTTTGCCGGTGGCTCGGACGCTGGTCGCGAATAACGCCAAAAGCACGAGTTGCTCGGCTATTTATTGAGGTGCGCGGTAAAAATGTAATAGCCAGCATCAAATGACCGCCGCTGCAGCAGGTTTGCATGCTTGTGGTGCCATAGTCCTGAGTCGATATCCCGACGCAGTTGCTCAAGGCCGGGTCCTAACAACTGTGTCGGTGTCCGGGCGAGCATAGACATCGATGCCTGAACCGCCGGATCGAAATAGGCCTCCGGGCGGCGCCAGTATGCGGCGCCGAAGCCATCTGTGCAATCAAACGGGACCTCGAGCGGTTCAATGTCAAATCTCGATGGTGCTAGCCCGCGCACAAGTTCAGCGCGGGTGATCGCCAGCTTTGCGTCGGTCAGTGCCGCGGCAGGGAGATATTCCGCAAGCAGCCAAAACCGACTGAATACCGCCACATCCCAGGTGAGAATAACGACGCGCGTGCGGGCTACTCGAGCCATCTCGCGTAGCCCGGCGGCAACATCAGACCAGTGATGCACGGTGAGTACCGCGAGAGCAACATCAACGACATTGCTAGCAACGGGCAGCTGTTCGGCGCGAGCGAGGACGACTGGGGCGGCAGATGAAGGTCGCTGGGAGATCATTTCGCGGCTCGGCTCGACCGCGAGAAGGGTAGTGGCCGGCTCGTATGATCCCGTTCCGGCACCCACATTCAGCACGCTATTGCCCACGCCGATCGCAGTCCAAAGCTGCGCAGCGATACGCGGATCTGCGCGACGAGTCTGCTGATAACCAATTCCGAAGCGGTTATAGGACTGACTTCTCACGAATGACTCACCGTTGATTGAGGCGGCTTCATTAGGATCTGCGAATACGAGAAACCAGCTGCCGACATCCCTGCCAAACCGTCGAACCGATAAATATCCGTGCGCATAATCGACGCGGTCGCAGTCCCCAGTCCCTATCGACACAGTGCTCAGTCATCGATTGCTCCTTCGTTGCCACGGTTAGTCCTGCGCCAGTCGCTACGTAGTATCGCCCACCGGCTCGGCGGCGGGAAGCTCTAACAATCTGGCTGGTAATTGGCCGCCTAGAGTTCAGCTGGACATGCTGGCGCCACTATTGTCAACGAATGCCTACTAAACCAACCGCTCTGATCACCGGCGCATCGAAAGGTATCGGACTTGCGATTGCTCGTGAGCTCGAAGCGACCCACCATCTGCTGCTGGGAGGTCGCGATGAGCACCGTCTGCAGACGGTGTGCCGCGAGTTTCGATCCGCAAGCCCGTTCACGGTGGATCTCACGGACGAGGCGAGTGTGGACGACGCCGCAGCGACGATCGGAGAGGTTGAAACATTGGTCCACAATGCAGGCATATCAGCGAAAGGTAAAATTGCCGATCTGTGCCGTGCTCAGTGGCGGGAAATTTTTGAGATCAACCTCTTCGCGATTGCGCAACTCACATCGCTCTTGCTGCCAGCGCTACGTGCGAGCCGCGGGCAGGTTATTTTCATCAACTCCGGCAGTGGCTTGAGCACTAGCGATAGCAACGCAATGTATTGCGGCACTAAGTTTGCGCTGCGTGCATTTGCTGACGTACTGCGTGAGGAAGAGCGCCCGCACGGAGTCCGCGTCTGCTCGATTCACCCGGGCAAGGTTGACACCGATATGCAACGCGATATTGCCACTTTCGCCGGTGTGCAATACCAGCCTGAGCTATACCTGCAACCAGAGCATGTTGCCCAAGCGGTGCGGCTTGCGATAAGTGCGCCGCATCAATCGACGATGGAAATGATTAGCGTACGTCCCACGTTTCAGTAGCCGCGCCAACGACCGCTGGAGATATGAACGATCAGGTCCGGTCGTTTATTGATAAGACACCATCACCGGCTCCGGCGTGCGGTTCACCGTGTCTGCTGGACTCGCTATTTGCGGGTCTTCGTCATAAAAATTCTTCCAGCCGAACCAGATTCCGGCTGGCGCGTGTTGCACGATGGCTTTCCAGG
>JBDTCL010000201.1:0-11762 GCA_039923595.1 Antricoccus sp.
TCTGAGTTATATGCCGCTTTTTGCTTATACATCAGCATCAATTCGCGGAGCTTCGCGTGCTCCTCATCCCACCTGCGTCGCAGTTCGTCCAGACGATCAAATCGCGCCGACCGCGCGTCGTGATAGCTCTGGTAGCTCGCGGGGTGGATCCAGAGTGTGTTCCCGGCAGCACCTAGCTCGACTGTTGCGACTTGGGTTGCGGTGTTCGATAACAACTCTCGATCGTGGCTGATAAACAGCACTGTTTTAGACGATGCGGCAAGCTGCCGCTCCAACCACCGCTTTCCCGGCACATCAAGGAAGTTGTCTGGTTCATCGAGCAGCAAGATTTCCTCACGGCCGCGCAGCAGTGCTTCGAGAACGAGTCGCTTTTGTTCGCCGCCGGACAGCGTTACAAGGTCTCGGTACTTCGCCCGCTCGTAAGGAATGCCGAGGGCAGCCACGCAACACGTATCCCAGAGCACTTCAGCGTCATAACCACCGGCTTCGCCATACTGCGTGAGCGCGTGCGCATATTGAAATTGTGTCGGTTCATCGTCAGTCTCCATGAGTGCCAGTTCGGCTGCATCGACAGCGGCCGCGGCCTCTCGTACTGGAACTGTGGCAACCGACAGCAGCAACTCACGCACATCTGCGCAGCCTCGACCGGTCTGCTGCTCCATTACGGCCACCGCGCCCGACCTGGCGACGCTGCCCTGTTGAGCAGGTAGCGCGCCACTAGCGATCTTCATCAGTGTTGATTTGCCCGCGCCATTCGGACCGATCAGCGCAACCTTGGCACCGTTTCCGATGCGCAATGACACCTCATCGAGCAGTACTCTTCCGTCAGGAAGCTCATGCCGGATGCTGGCAAGTTCGAGGTGGGCCATAATGCCACCATCCTCGCTGCCAGACCGACCCTTGTCACGCGAATTTGGTGATTCGCGGTGCCAGCCGCGACGATCAGCCGAGGAAACCTTCAATAGCTCGACAGTTTCATCTTCGATCTGGATCAAGTACGCCCGCGACATCGCCTCGCAATTGGGCATACCGGGGGCCGTCTGCGGCTTGTTCTTAGCGGTGCGTAACGAACAGATCGTGAGGGTCGAGAACCCGGACGAGTAGACCGCTGTTCCGCGAACGGTCCAGCGCTGCGACCAGAAGTTGCCTAGCGACGCGCGAAATGAGTGTGACCGCGCTCAAATCGAGGATCACCCGATCGCCAACTGTAGTCGCCACATTGAGTTCGTCGACACTGTGAAGTACCTGCTCGACGGCCACAAAGTCCAGTTCGCCCTGCAAGCGAAGTACTACGCCAGCGTCTGCATCCGTCCGCAACTCAATCACCGGAGAGATGGGCGCGAACGGGTGGGCCAGCAAGTGCGCGCCGTACTCTTGGCTTAACCGCTCCAATATGGCGACACCTCGCACGCTGTTGCCTGCAGCGTCCAGCGGCGGTGAGTACGTGCCGACAGCGAACTGCCCCGGCTTGACCCCGACGATGCCGCCGCTCACGCCGGACTTGGCGGGGAGACCGACCATGACACCCCATTCCCCCGACCGGTCGTACATTCCGCACGAGGACATCAGCGCGAGGGTGTCTTGCGCCGATTGCGCGTCGACGACACGGTCGCCAGTGACCGGATTGATCCCGTCGTTCGCGAGCGTGGCACCCATGAGCGCGAGGTCGCCAGTCGTGACCTCGATCGCGCACTGCCGAAAGTAGACATCGGTGGCGTCATGGACGTCTCTTGGCAGCAGACCAGTCGAGAGCATCAGGGAGGCGAGCGCACGGTTGCGGTGACCGGTGACTGATTCCGAGCGGTACACGCGATCGTGCATACCCAGTTCGCGACCGGCGAAGCCGGACAGCCCGCTTCTGATCGATTCGAAGCGCTCGCCGGGTGTGGCGCCAGTTACCAGCGCTGAGACCATGATGGCGCCGGCATTGATCATCGGATTGGCCGGCCGACCCGCACCATCCAGGCTGATGGCGTTGAACGGCTCACCGCTCGGTTCGAAACCGACCCTTTTGTGTAGGGCGTTCCGTCCCAGGTGCGCGTGCACGAGCGCATATACGAATGGTTTGCTGATCGACTGGATGGTGAAGGTGTCGTCCGTCTCACCGGCGTCGTAACTGTGACCGAGCACGCTGACCATACTCACCGACAACTGATCCGGCTTGGCCATCGCGAGCTCGGGAATGTAATCGGCGACCGTGCCGTCGGTCACTGCGCGTGCCTCGACCAGCAACTGTGCCAGCGCCTCGCGCACCGACCCGGCTCCGACCAGAATGCCGCTCAAGGGGCACTCACAATTAGTTTGCTTGCGTCGCCGGTTTCCACAACTCCCCGGATTGGCAATTCCATCGCCCGCGCACGGATCTGGTCGATCGTCGGGGTGATCATGTAGGCACGATGCCATGGCTGCAACGCCCGAAGCAATGGGGGCGGGTAGCGGATTGACCACCGTACCATTCGCCCTACTGAAACGGGGCCGTCACATCCGACCGCGGATTGGACTCAAGAAGGCTCATTATTGCGGTCACTCCTGGACCTCGACCTAGTCCAGCGCCCTTCGCCTAGGTGGCGTGTTACCCACAACAAAACGTGCTGCCCCATGACTGAACACTAAATGCGAAGTACCCTGATCAGGTGATTCAGCGGTCAGTGGTCGACTACACCTTCCAGCGTCGTGCTGCGTTGGCGGACTTGCGCGCTGGTCGCCGGGGCCGGACCGAGATCTGTGATGCGCACCCTTATCTCATCAGAGCTGCCCGGTTTCACGGCGACAAATCCGACGTGCCCTGCCCGGTCTGTCGTGCCGACCACCTCACGCTGGTGCACTACGTATACGGCGATGAGTGGAAGGTCGGCAGTGGCCAGGCGAAGAGCGCTCGGCAAGTTGCTGACATGTCTGAGCGGGTCTCAGAGTTCAGTGTGTATGTCGTTGAGGTATGCACCTCTTGCGACTGGAATCATCTGTTGGAGGCGTTCGTTACCGGTGTGCCTGTTCCACCAAGGGTGACCGCCCGTTCGCGGGCCAAGCCGCTATGACCCACCCTCTCAGTGATGTATTCGACGAGGCCGCCGCGGTGGCCGTGACTTTAAGGTGGCCTGTCTAACGGTGCTCGCCAACACCTTCCGCAGACCCTCCCGCCCGCTGACCCGCCGACTGAAGATCACGCGTGCGATCGCGCTCACGCTGGCCGCGTTGTTGTTCGCAGGCACGGTCTTGGTCGGATATACGTATAAGACGATTGTGCTTCCGCAGCCCGATGCGCTCGTGCCAAGTCAATACTCGACCCTGTACTACAGCGATGGTCAGCAAGAAATTGCGCGCCTCGGATCTGAGAATCGCACCGTTGTCACGCTGGACAAGGTCCCGGACTATGTGCAAAAGGAAGTTCTCTCGGCCGAAAACCGTGGCTACTACACTGATCCAGGCTTCTCACCGAGTGGTATTTTGCGGGCGCTCTGGACCAATATCACGCAGGGCACGTCCCAGGGCGGCTCGACGATCACCCAGCAGTACGTAAAGAATGCATTTCTCACTGACGAAAAAACGCTTTCGCGTAAATTTAAAGAACTTCTCATTTCAATCAAACTAGAGACCCAGTACAGCAAGGCCGAGATTCTCGGGTCGTACCTCAATACGATCTACTTCGGGCGTGGTGCTTACGGAATCGAGGCTGCCGCCGAGGTCTATTTCGGTAAGACCGTCGATCAACTCACTCCCGCTGAGGGCGCAGTGCTTGCTTCTAGTATTCGCAGCCCCGCTGGCTACGACCCGCAGAACCATCCTGACGCGGCGAAAGAGCGCTGGAATTATGTGCTCGATGGGATGGTCAGCCAGAATTGGATGTCGAAATCCGAGCGTGACTCGCTGACCTATCCACAAGTCCAGCCGATCGGGCCCGGCAAGCTCAACCAGGCGACCGGCCCGGAGGGCGTGATCGTCAGCCGAGTCAAAGATGAGTTGGCGACCCTCGGATACTCCGGGGCTGATGTCTTTAGCAAGGGTTTGAAGGTCTATACGACGATCAATAAGCAGGCTGAAGACCAGGCAATCGCTGCGGTTCAGCAGCAACTGGACGGGCAGCCGGCCAATTTGGTCCCGGCGCTGGTATCGATGGATCCGAATACCGGGGGGATTCTGGCCTATTACGGTAATTCTCAAGGCACCGGATTTGATTACGCCGGACGCGGCTACCGCCAGCCCGGATCGGCGTTCAAACCCTTCGTACTCGCAGCAGCGCTGGAGAATGGTTACTCCGTTAACTCACTGCGCAATGGTTCCTCCCCGCAGACTTTTCCGGATCGTCCGCAACCGGTTCGTAACTCAGGTGGCGAAGGTTGCAGCAGTTGTACGTTGAAGACCGCGATCACTGAATCGCTCAATACGACCTTCTACGGGCTCACTTATGACCTCGGCGGCAAGAAGGTTGCCGACATGGCGCATCTGGCTGGAATCGGCAAAACTAATCTCCTTACCGGTGCGCCAACCCTGCAAGAACCTGACGGAGCGGTCGCGAGCGGTATCGGCATCGGCCAGTACGAGGTCACCGTCGCCGATATGGCCTCGGCATTCTCTACCTTCGCCGACGGCGGTATGTTGCGTACCCCCCATATGATCTCGAAAATCACCGACGCGTCGGGCAAGGTGCTGTACCAGACAAAGGACACCGCAAAGCAGGTCATCCCGCAGGACGTCGCCAACGATGTGTCCTATGCGTTGACCGGTGTCGCGGCGTGGTCGAATGATTCACTCGCCGCTGGCCGCCCCAGTGCGGCAAAGACCGGCACCGTGCAGCTGGGCGATGACAACAATAAAGATGCGTGGATGGTCGGCTACACCCCACAAGTGGTGACCGCAGTATGGGTCGGCACGGCGGCCTCGGACCCGATCATCAACGCATCGGGCCAAATCATTTATGGCGCAGGGATCCCGGGCAAGATCTGGCAGCAGTATATGAACTCGGTACTCGACGGTCAGAACGTGATGTCACTGCCCTCGTCAGCTGTAATTAAGGCGACGAAGGGCAATAGCGGCAGCTCGGGTTCGAGCGGTAGTGGAACTGCACCGAAAACCACAACGCCCCCGCAATCTACAAGTAACGCCCCAGCCCCAGCCCCAGCCCCAGACCCGGCGCCCAGCTCCTCCGTCGCTCCGCCGCCAAGTTCTTCCGCCGCTCCGCCACCGAGTTCCTCCGCCGCTCCGCCGCCAAGCTCCTCAGCGGCGCCGTCAATCCCTGCTAGTCCGTCTTCGCCTGGGGGCTAAAGATGGCCGCGATGCCTCCGGAGGCAGCCGACGCGACACCCCCGCAGACCGCGCCACCTGGACCCGAGCTGGCCGCCCGTGGCGGCATGATGCCGCTCGGTGGGCAACCGGGCAGGCGAGCCATGTTGCACCAGCGACGATTTTTTACGCCACTTCGCGTGGCGCTCGGCCTTGCAACGCTGACGCTGATGATTGCTTGGTTCAAAGATCGCACATGCGCCTACCTACCGTGGACCAGCGGCACTCAGTTCACTCATTTGTGTTATTCAGACATTATCGGTACGTGGCAAAGTCAGGGCCTTGATCGCGGCGCGGTGCCGTACCTCGATTATCTAGGCCAGACTGCAAATGGAACATCGCCAGGCGGGGTCGCGCACCCGGTCCTCGTCGGCCTGTTCAGCTATATCGCCAATCTGCTGGCGACACCGCTCAAGTGGTTATCGGCGTCGATTCTCGGTCAAGATCACGCACTCGTTGGTTATGAGGCGTATTTCGTCGTCAGTGCACTGATGCTCAGTGCCTGCTTTCTGGTGGCGACGTGGGCGGTGAGCCGGTCAGTCGGTGCGCATCGGTGGATCGCTGCCATGTTCGCCCTCTCACCCCTGGTGATGATGCATGCGTTTACTGACTGGACATTGCTTGCTGTCGCATTGAGCTGCGTTGGAGTTATGTACAGCGTTCGCGGGAACCAGATCCGCGCTGGCATCTTCCTGGGTTTGGCGGTCAGCGCCGCCATCTATCCTCTGGCGATCCTGCTGGCGATCATCTTCGTTGGCCTACGCACTGGTCGCGTTTCCGAAGCGTTTCGCACAGTAGGGTTGGCCGCGGCCGCGTGGCTGGTGATCAATTTGCCGATGATCGCGGTCGCGGCGAAAGGCTGGGGCTATTTCTGGTGGGTGAGCGCTTCGAGCCCCGGTGAACCCACCAGTCTCTGGACACTCAGTCAGCGGATATTTTCGCGGGCGCCTGAGTTCTTGTATTCGCCACTGATTGGACCAGCGACCATTAACGTCGCTTCGGCAGTGTTGTTTGTCTTGATTGCTGCGGGCGTGTGGGTGGTTGTGGCCCGGGCAGCCGTGCCACCAACCTTGGCGCAGGTCGCCTTTCTGCTTGTCGCGGCCTTCCTCGTCGTGACCAAGTCGTGGTCGCCGCAGGCGTCATTGGCGCTTTTGCCGTTTGCGGTGATGGCCGTCCCGCAGTGGCGCGTGCTGTTGCCGTGGCAGATCGCGGAATGTTTCCTCTGGATGATGACGATGTTGTGGTTTCTGCAGCGCGACATCACAGCGGTCAATGCGCAGCGTCAGCAGCGTGGCCAAACGTTGAAACTGGTCAGCGGTGTGGACTACCCGTACCTCGGATTGATGATCTTGCTCAGAGTGGTGGCGATTGGTGTCATCGGCTACTTCGTGGTCAGGCAAATGCGGCCTGCGCGTAACGACGAGCAGCATTCGCCGGTCGTCGCCTCTACTGCCGATCAAGACACCACCGTGACGAGCCGCGACGAGGTGGGGAGCTCGGTCGATCCTGCAGTGACTATGCCGGATCGAGCACCAGAATAATCACGCTCAGATTGAGCTAAAGATTGGTGCGCAGAAAGCTGATGTCCTCAGCTATGTGCTCCAGTGGAGTCTCGCAGACGACCGGACAATCGGCTGCCTTGATCACCTCGACCAAGTATTGCGGATCGATCTGTCCTTTGCCGATGGTGGCATGCCGGTCGCGTCCGGAGTCGAACTCATCGCGTGAATCATTGCAATGGATGAGATCTATTTTGCCTGTGATCGCGGTGACCTTCTCGACCGCTGAGAGCAGGTCGATGCCGCCCGCGTGCGCATGACAAGTATCGAGGCAGAAACCCGGCTCATACTGTCCAATCGCATCCCATAGCCGATCGATCTCATCAAGTCTGCGAGCCATGGAATGGTCGCCGCCAGCGGTGTTCTCAATCAAGATCGGCAATTCAAAGCCGCCGCGCTTGTCAGCCTCGGCGAACGCCTTGCGCCAGTTATCAACTCCGACCGACGGGTCGTCATCCTTGATGACGTGACCGCCGTGCACGATCAGGCCGCGGGCACCGATTTCGGCGGCGGCGGTGGCATGTTGAGCGAGCAGCTTGCGCGAGGGAATCCGGATCCGGTTGTTTGTAGAAGCGAGATTAATCCGGTATGGCGAATGTATATATATCGCGATATTCTCCGCGTCCGGGGCGGCGATGAGTCGATCGCGATCAGCTCGTGGTTCGGGCTTCTTCCAATCCTGCGGATCGGAGAGGAAGAACTGCACGACCTCGGCTCCGATATCGGCTCCGATATCCAAAGGATTGCCGTCCTTGACGTGACCACCGATGACGACATTGCTAGTACCCATGCTTCAGATGCTACTTCCAGACGCGACAAGGTTTCGCCGCGTAATCGTCCCGGGTTGGTCGACCGCGGGGTCCAGAGGGCTCAGCGAACCTCATCCGCGGTTGAACTCTGATCGCGCAGATCTGCTCGCAGAACATGCTTGAGAATCTTTCCCGATGGATTACGGGGAATCGACCGCAGGATCAGTTCGCGAGGCAGTTTGTAGTCCGAGACGTACTGCGCGGCAAAGTTTCTGATCTCATCAAGGGTGATTTCGCGTCCTTCGATAGGCGATACGACGGCGATGATGGTCTCGCCGAAAGTTTCATCCGGCCGACCAACAACCGCGACGTCGACAATGTCCGGATGCCCAGCGAGGGCAGACTCGACCTCTACCGAATAGACATTTCGACCGCCGGTAATGATCATGTCCTTGATGCGATCGACGATGGTGATGAATCCGTCGTGGTCACGGATGGCGATATCACCGCTGTGTAGCCAGTTGTCTCGGATCGTCGCGGCCGTCGTCTCGGGCTGATTCCAATAGCCCTTCATGATCGTTTCACCCCGGTAGATAATTTCACCGGCTTCACCGACAATGGCGTCGTTACCTTCGGCGGTTACGATCCGAACCTCGCAATTGGCGATCGGCCAGCGGCCGGTCGCGTCCGGGCGAGCTCGTACCTCGTCGGGGTTGCTGTAGATACCGGTCGGGCCACCCTCGGTCTGGCCACACAGCTGAAAGAAGTCCACTCCAGGCAAGGTCTTCACTAGTTTTTCAACTGCGGTCGGCGGCATCGGAGCGGCACCGAAGAAACCCAGCCGCCACGCCGAAAAATCGCGATCAGCAAGGTCGGGAAGCGTCAGCATCAACTGGTACATCGTCGGGACACCGAGGAAGACGGTGATCCGGTACCGCTCCAACGCATCAGCAACGACGGCAGGTTCGAACGCGGGCAGCACCACATGAGTGGAACCGATAGAGATGCCGGTCAACACGAACAGCACAAGTTCGGCGCAGTGATACATCGGTGCGACGTGTAGGTGTCGGTCCTTCGTGGTCACGCCCAAGGTGATGATTGAATGCCCAACCCACAGCATCCGGTGATGGTCGAACAAAGCTCCCTTAGCGAGGCCGGTGGTACCTGAGGTGTACAGAATGATGCAGTCGTCATCCTCAACGACCTCGCCGGGAGGTTCGGAGATCGCCAGATTGCGCGATTGCGTTGCAAGGTTCGGCAGGCCGGCTATGTCATCAAGTGCGATCACGCTCAGCCGCTGGGGGAGTGGCTCACGTGAATCTAGACCTTGAACGACGGGCAGCATGCCGTCACCAAGGAGCAGAACGGTTGCTCCTGAGTCGGCTAACAGATGACGCAGCTCGTAGGCCGTCGCCCGCGGATTAATCGGCACAAAAATACCGCCGATCTTTAACACGGCGTACATCGCAAGGATGAAGCGATCAGAGTTGCCAGACATCAGGGCGACCCGATCGCCAGCACGCACACCCAGCCCCAGCAGCGCATGCGCATATTGATTTACCTCAGCATTGAGCTGACGATAGGTCCGTTCGTTATCGCCGAAAACTAGAGCTGTCTTGTCGGGATAGGACGAAGCGGAGCGCACGAGCTGTCCACCGAGTGTGGCCATAATTCTCTCCTCAGTTCTGGGTTTGCTGGGGCTAATTGCGCTGTCCCGATTTTCGGTGCGTCAGTCAGGGATGATGTACGAGCGCAGATCGGTGCCGTCACGCTCGCAGTTACAGCGAGCGTCCGATCAATTCCTTCATGATCTCGTTCGTGCCACCGTAGATTTTCTGTACTCGGGCCGCGGCGTACATCTGTGCGATGGGGTATTCCATCATGTATCCGTAGCCACCGAAAATCTGCAGGCACCGATCGATGATCTCCACCTGCTTGTCGGTGCCATGCAGTTTGGCCATAGAGGCGGTCGCCGCGTCGAGATTGCCCTCCAGATAGAGCCCCGTGCAGTAATCCATAAACGTTTTCGCTGCAAGGACCTGCGTCTTGCACTCGGCGAGCACGAACCGAGTGTTCTGAAAGTCGATGATCGGCTGACCGAAGGCCCTCCGCATTTTCGCGTACTTGACGGCCTCGGTCACGGCGGCCTCGGCCATCGCGATACCTGCGATACCGATGATGAGCCGCTCGCGAGGTAGCTGTTGCATCAGCTGATAGAAGCCCCTGCCTTCCTCGCCGCCTAAGAGGTTTTCTGCGGGCACCGATAGGTTGGTGAATGAAAGTTCGCGGGTGTCTTGCCCGTGTTGGCCGATCTTTTCCAGCACGCGGCCACGCTCGAAACCCTCCGCGCCATCAAGTTCAGCGACGAACAGTGAGATGCCACGGGCACCTTGAGATTTATCAGTTTTGGCTACGATCACCAGCAGATCGGCGTGGGTCGCATTAGAGATGAACGTCTTGGAGCCGTTGATGAGGTAGTGATCGCCCTCACGTACGGCGGTGGTGCGCACCGCCTGCAGGTCTGAGCCAGTGTCTGGTTCAGTCATCGCGATTGCGATCACCTTCTCGCCGCTGGTCATCGCCGGAATCCAGCGCTTCTTCTGCTCGTCAGAAGCGAAAGCAGAAATGTAGTGCGCCACGATGGTTGAGTGGACGCTGAACCCGAACGCGGTGTCGTGCGCTAGCGCGAGCTCTTGCGCAACCACGGCCTCGTGACCGAAGTTGCCGCCACCGCCTCCGTACTCTTCGGGAAGGTCAAGACCCAGCAAGCCGGCCGTCCCACTCTTGATCCAAAACTCCCGATCAACGTGGTGCTGCTTGGCCCAAACCTGCTGTTTCGGTGTTGCCTCGCGGCGGAAGAAACCGGCGGCGTGGGTACGCAACAGCGCATGGTCGTCGGTCTCCCAGGGAGCCCGGTAGCCGGGAAAAAGGTCGCTCATCGTGGTTACCTTCCGGTGTATTTGGGGGCACGTTTAGCCAGGAAGGCTGCTTCGCCCTCGTGGCTGTCGGCGGACTGCATAGCTAGATAGAAGTTTCGCTTTTCGTGCTCAAGTCCTTGAGTCAGTGAGGTTTGTGATGCCTGCAGCGCGGCATCCTTGGCCAGCGCGACAGCCAGTGGCGAATTTTTGGCAATGCGGCCCGCCATCGCCAGCGCGTAATCGAGGGTCTCACCATCCCCAACCACTCGAGCCACGATGCCGTCAGTACATGCCGTTTCAGCATCGATGAAATCACCCGTCAGCAACATCGCCATCGCCTTCGACTTGCCGACTGCGCGCGTGAGGCGCTGCGTTCCGCTGCCGCCAGGAATCACTCCTAGCTTCACCTCCGGTAGCCCGAACTTCGCAGATTCAGCAGCAATGACCACATCGCAGGCCAATGCCAGCTCCAAACCGCCGCCGAGGGCCAGTCCCTCCACGGCGGCGATCACTGGTTTGGCGAAGGTGGCGAGATGGGACCAGAAGCGTCCGCCTAACGCGCGCCGCGCGCCGATGAGAGCTTCTTGCCGGATCGATTCGAAAGCGGCGATATCGGCTCCGGCACAGAAAACGCCGGATGCGCCGTGCAAGATCACCGCGCGCACCGTGTCGTCATACTGCAGATCCTCCAGCGCGCTGGCCAGCGCGGTGAGTAGCTGCTCGTTGAGGGCGTTGCGTGCCTTGGGCCGGTTTAGTTCTAGGACAATGACCGAGCCGCTGCGGCGGACGTCAAGAACGCCCATCAAGGTTTGGTGTAGAGGTCGCTATAAGTGGCCCGGATACTTTTCTTGTCGAGCTTGCCCACACTCGTGCGTGGAACGACATCAACGAACAAAACCGTATCGGGCAGCTGCCATTTGGCGAACGCGGGCGAGAGGAGTTCGTGAATCTCCTCGAGGGCGATCTCGCTGCCGTCGTCGGAGACGACCAGGGCGACTGGACGCTCCTGCCATTTTGGATGCGCGATGCCGACGACCGCTGCCTCCCGGATGCGCGGATGGGCGCAGAGTGCGTTCTCCATGTCGATCGAGGAGATCCACTCGCCGCCGCTTTTGATGACGTCCTTGAGGCGATCGGTCAGCTTCAGGTAACCGAACTTGTCGATCGTTCCGACGTCGCCACTTCGCCAGTAGCCATCTGAGAAGCGGTCATCGTCGTCGAGATTGTGGTAGCTATTGATGATCCATGGCCCGCGCATC